>JAAZMF010000087.1 GCA_012798955.1 Bacillota bacterium
ATCATGGACTATCCCCCTACCAGTCAAGACCCAGCGTACTAGATAGCCTTCCGGTTTCCAGGAAGAGTCCGCTAGAGGGATACCCGCCACAGAAGTAAAGCTCGATGGGCCTTCCCAAAGCTCTTCTGCCCTTGCTCCTAAGAGCCTCTCCACGTCGGATATGGTCGAGATAGGTTCGCCCCCGGGCTCTTCAATAGATACCTCTATTTCCTTCCATACCAGGGGTGAAATAGGGATAAACTGCATGTCCGGAGCCTTACCTAGGGACAGCTCTACCAAGAGACAGCCCCCCACGCCGTCTTCCTTAGGATGGCGACCTTGGGGAGTACCTGGAAAGGCAATAGTTGGCTGTCCAAGACGCACGATTCGAGGCTGATGGATGTGGCCCAAAGCCCAGTAGTGAATATGCTCTTGACTAACCAGATCTTCCACACTGCACGGGCAGTAGTTGGGATTACCGGGATCTAGCTGGGTATGCAAGAGCCCAATATTCACCACTCCCCCATCAGATGGCTGCAGCATGGTATGAAGGGCCCTTGAATCCCCCCGGGAGCGGTAGGATATGCCATGGATCCGAGCCAGGAGCATACCGGATGCATCCTCAATCTCTACAAAACCCGGCTCCGCCGCTGAAAAAGCATGATAGTTGTCGGGCATATCCAAGAGTTCTTCCCCACCTAAGGGGTCATGATTACCGTAGACGACACAGATGCTAATTCCAGCCTTGGCCAATCGCTCTGCACCTTCCTGCACACAGCGGGCTGCCTTCACTGACCTTGCTTCCCGGTGGTATAGATCCCCCGCCACCAAAACACAGTCTACATCATAGGCCAAAGCAGCATCACAAACCCTTCGCCACGCCTCAAAACTAGCTTCCATTAGTTGAGATTCAATATGGGAAGGGGCACCAGAAAATCCCTGCAAAGGAGTACCCAAATGAACATCTGCGACATGGAGGAACCTCAACGGTCTAGACATATGCTCACCTTCCATATCACTACAAGATCATGACTATCCTTATATTGCTTCTCTTTCCTACCAGGTTTATCCTATGGAACAGCTAAAAGCGGCCCAAACAGGCCTTTTTTATTATGAGAGGCCTCCCCGTAGCGCACGGCAGGCATGGCAAGACATGCCACGCCCCGCAGCGCGGGCTATAGAACATTCATCACATGGAAAACGGAAAAGGGCTGCGAAGGGATTTTGCCGATTGGATTCATGTATATGACCATGGTAAACCCAATGGCTTGCACGACGGCCTTCCGGTAGGAGCACGACTACGGCTAGCTATGGGGGTCTTTCAGACAATATCTAAATGAAGGTAACTAGGCCCCGCTTTTCTAAGCGTGGCCATGCTGATGCTTTATCTTGTATATTATGTATGCCGACGCCTGTGACTGTGCTTCGTCATGTATCCCCTTTTCTATCCCTCTTATAATTCCAAATACAGCGGGGATAAGAATCATCCAGAAGGTCCAAGCGGGCCGAGAACATACAATCACGGTTCCACTCATCTAACCAGCACGGAAATGTCAAGATTCCGAATGCCATTAGTTTCAGTCCCTGCGTTATCAAGAACTTCGTTTTTGCATTTTTCATTTTCTCTCCGGGCTCCTCCTCAATAGCTGCTTAATTCTCTCCTTCACGTTTCATTCCCTCCTACCATAAGACAAATCCTCTACAATCCCCCCGCCAAGATAGAGCCCCGAGGATTCGTCCGGCGCCCGGTAATGCAGTTTCCTCATGGAAGCATTGGCTCTTCGCACCATTCCCAAATGTGCATTTTGCGGAGAAACCATATTGGCGAAAGCTGTAAGGTGTAAGCATTGTCAAGGCGATTCGATTACTATCATTACCCCAAGGGAGCTGCAACATCTATGGAAGTAGATACTCCGCAGGAGCAGGTTCAGGCTCCGCAATCGTCACAAACCCCTGAAAAATTTCTGATGGTAATGGCAGGTATTTTCTGACTATATACCGAACGTTTCGGGCAAAGGGGGCTTGTTGCTGCAAAGATACCTATTCACAATACTGATTTGCTTCTTGTCATTTGCTGTTGTTGGTTGCACCAGCACAGATATCGATGATAATGCATTGATTACCGACACCCTAGACTCATTTGAACGGGTAATAGCTCCGAGAATCTTAACAGCAGGAGGTAATTCTATCGAATACAGCATAGAAAAAGTCAAGCCGTATGCCGAAGAAGACTGCTATAATGTACCCAGCTCGTGATCGATATGGGATCAACACAGAATCAAGCATTATTTCACCACTCGAAACATCACGCGATCGGGCAAACAACCTCATCTATACTACAACCGGCTATAACGGTGAAATACTCTCAGAATTGACTCGCACTTTCACTATGCGAAAATTTGGTGATGAATACCTTATCAACCTAACCGAATTCATAGGCTAGGCAACTTGTGGATAGCTTTTATTCAAGCAAGAACGTTTTGCCCTATGCATGGTGAACCTCAATTCATCGGGAATAGGAGGCTTGTTAATGCGAAACGCCTTAAGAAGAGATGATGGGAGTTGTCTTGGTGTTATCATGATAGCTCTTCTAGTAGTTGGCTTTTTACTTTACATAGGTATGCAGGAAGAAACATCCGAACCAGAAGAAATTGTCGAAGTTGACGCTCTGAGAAACGAATTAGTCAAGCTGTCCTACGACGACTTAGCACGCTACCCGGACGAGCACAAAGGTAAAGCTGTCAAATACCAAGGCCAAATAGTCCAAAAAGCTAGTGATTCAGTTCTTAGGGTCAACATAACTCGAGGTGAATTTGGCTTTTGGGAGAATACGGTTTGGATTGATCTGAAAGGTCAAGCCAAGGAAGCTAGAATCCTAGAAGACGACGTGATAGAGTTTGTGGGAATCACCAATGGTACTCGTACATATACGGCGATTTTTGGCAACACCATAACCGTACCGAAGATAACAGCATATGAGATTACTTTGTTGTCAAAGGCAAAATAGCCTCGCGGCCATAATAGCCGGAACCAGTATCATGGCAATAGGTGGTGAAAAGGGCAAAAAAGAACCGCCCATAAGGGCTAGCCTTTGTACTTCACCCCACCCCCCGGGAAGAGCGCAGAATCTGCAGGACTGCTCTTCCCCACATCTAGCCCAATTTCGCCAGCCATGCCGAGGAGGTTCAGAGGAACGATCCGATGAAGCTCTTTTGTTTTTGGTAATATAAAAGTACAGAGAATGGCAGTTAAAATTCCATAGTGTGGCAGAAAAGAAGGAGCCACTGCATAGCATCCTCGAAATAAGCCTCTGAGCGAATTACGTAAGGAGGCGAACTAG
>JAAZMF010000088.1 GCA_012798955.1 Bacillota bacterium
GTCGTAAGCTCCCTCGGCAAAAATCCCGTGGTGCTTCGGAGGTAGTACAGTGTTGGTTTGTTGGTCGTGGAATCTAGAAGCCTTGGACTTTGACCCGGCAAGGTTACGGGTATCCGGCAAGGTTACGGGTGGGGAATGCTAGATGCGATAATGCCAATAGGGCAGGAAGAGTGGGGTGATCACCATGGGGGAGGACCAGGTTGTTCGAGAGGTAAACGCCCTTAATCAAAGGGGCGGGCGTATGCTATCCATTGTGGATTTGTTGCTGGCCGGTACAGTTGATCTAAGACTTGCTGCTTACCTTATGGGGGCCGTCCGTCAAGGCGCATCCATAATCTGCTGCGCTGGGCCAGGTGGTACTGGCAAGACCACTTTGTTGGGTGCCCTATTAGGTCTTCTGCCTGAATCCGGGGAGATCAAAATCGTGGAATCGGCGAAGCCTCTAGAGTGGTATGACGAGGAGTGGAATAGGGAAGTGCCCACGTGGTTTCTCTGTCATGAACTGGGGCCGGGTCCCTGGCATTCCTACCTTTGGGGGGAGGGTGCCCGAGCTTTCTTGAGTATGCCAAAACAAGGTAGGTTTTGTGCTACCACTGTCCACGCAGATGATTTGGGGGAATTGAGGCGCCTACTCATGGGGCCTGAGATTGCCCTTGCAGCCGGGGATTTTGCCAAACTAGACCTAGTTATCTTCATCCGGGCCTTGCGGGTCCAGGGGGCCATTCGGTGGCAAAGGCGGGTGACTCAAGTCCATGTAGGGACTGGGGAGTCCCATGGGACCCATAGACTGATTTGTCGATGGGACGCCAATACCGACAAGTTCATCTGGTCAGATGATAGCGATATAGGGCAAGGCGCCCAGACCGATGCTGTGGCAGACAGTGTAGGTGTCGGAAGTGGTGTGGGTAGTCGCTCGTGGTTGCCAAATCTGGGCATGCTTACGACTAGAGCTCGGTGGGAGCAAGGTAAGGGTGTTAAGGGCGGACCTTCCAAGAGATCTGGCAAGGAGTTACTGCAACGCCTACTAGATGAGCGAGTATTGGCCATTGAAGATGTAAGGCGAGAAATCCTGAAGTCTTATGGGACTTAGGTGTATGGAATATCAGATTTTCATTTTAGCCAGGGTTGCTATTTGGTAGCCCTGGCTTTTTTAATGGGAAGTTGCTTTCGTGTAAACAAGGCTTGGACACCGTTGACACTTGGAGAGGCGGTGGTATAATGGTTATGGACCAACCGGTCGGTCGGGAACTAAATAGAGGGGGCACTGCATCCTATGGAGAGATTAAACCGGTACATTGTGGAGCATCCTTGGTTGTTTATCGGGATTAATACCTTAATCACGGTGACCTTTGCTGTGTTTGCATGGGGGCTCGTCATCGATGATGATCTGACGAATTACCTACCCGATAACGATCCTGTAGTCACGGCCTTTCGGGATATTGACAAGCTTTTTGAAGGTAATGCTGTGGGTGTAGTCATGGTGGAGACAGACGACATTTTTACCAATGACGCATTACAGCATATTGACCGACTCACCGATCTATTCTCCCGGGTTGAGGGGGTTAATTCCGCTGTTAGCCTGACTAATGTTATGGATATGCGGGCTGACGGAGATGCGATGCAGGTGGAGCGATTAATCGATGAAAACCCGGCCTATTCCTCCACTGAACTAGTACAATTGAAGGAATATGTCATGGGTAAAGATTTGTACGCCGGTAATCTAGTTTCAGAAGATGGACGCTTTGCCCTAATCATGGTCAAGTTAGATTCCAATGCCGATACTTTGCTAGCTGTAGATACTATGGACGCGATTATCGAAGCGGAAAGTGCAGAGGGGCAATATAAGCATTATCGGACAGGGGCCCCGTTTTTCGGTGTTGATGGCGATCGGGCCGCCAAGCAGGATTTGCGCAGATTGCTGCCTACAGTTATTCTAGTTGTCCTACTTGTCTTGTTCTTAACCTTCCGGACGTTGAGGGGTGTACTGATTCCCTTAGTTGCTGTCTTGGTGTCAGTGATTTGGGCCATGGGCCTTGTGTCGGCCACAGGCCAATCTTTGACGACAGTGGGAATTGCGATACCAGTCATATTAGTCTCCGTGGGTAGCGCCTATGGGATTCATGTCATGAATGAATATTACAGTGTTGTGCGCAGCGAAGAGACGAAAAAGGACGATCTTGTCCAGGCAATGGGCCAAGTGGGAGTGCCCCTCTTGCTTTCGTGTTTGACCACCATGGCAGGGTTTGCCTCCTTGGTTACAGCTGATCTTCTGCCCATCAAACAGTTTGGTTCTTATACGGTATTTGGGGTGCTGGCGGCCTTTATTACGGCTTTTTCCCTCATACCGGCCATGCTGTCTATAGTACCCTATCGACCATCTCGCCGCCAGGAAGAGGGGAATTCGGCTGCCTTTACAAAGTTAGGCTCCCGTATTTTTCAACATCGTACTGCCATTGTAGTTGTTGTGCTTGCTCTAGTTGCCTTAGGGATAAGCCAGTTTCCCAAATTGACCTATGATACGGATTTGGCCGGGTTTTTTAAGCCAGATCACCCGACTAGCATAGCTATTGATCTAGTCAATGATCACTTCGGTGGGTCCTCTCCTTTGCAGGTGCACATAAAGGGAGATCTGAAAAGTCCCTTTGTCTTGCGGCAGATGCAAACTATCGAGGGTTTTCTTGAGGACGCAGACACCAATAATCCTGTATCTTATGCGACTCTTATCGAGGAAGCAAATAAGACTATTAATGGGCCATCTAGGATTCCTGCTACCCGGAACCAAGTCTCGTCCTTGGGGCTATTTCTCGAGGGGCAAGATCAGCTAAAGAGCTATGTGACATCGGATTATGCCCAAGGGTTAGTCGTGTCCCGAGTGGCAGAGACAAAGTCAACGAAGATGGCCGGGACCAATGATAAGATTCGGGCCTTCCTAGACACCCTCCCGAAATCTGCTTATGTAATAGATTTGGATTTGGCGGAAGGCGAGCTAGCACAAATCGCCACTGATAGCTTACAGGCACAACTTGCAGGTGAGATTTCCGGTCTCCTTTGGGCAAAGCCCACAGCCGCTCAACTAGGTCAAGTTAACGATGCCCTTGATGAACTCCAAAGCTTTGAATGGACAGCTTTTGCCAGGGATTACAGCTGGGAAATAGAGGAGATTATCGAGGATAATCTTGATCCTGAAGTGCTCTGGTTTGAACTTGATGATGTTGCGACTACAAGTCAGTTAGCCTTTGATATGTTAGCTACGGGTAGCGAACCGGAAGCTATGGCGGACGCCTTTGAAGAAGTAAATCCCCATGATGATCCCTTTGATCTGGAAGATTTGGCCTTTGATCTTTGGGAAGATGCCATGTGGGTATACCAAGATATACGAAATAGTTTGGTGGAGACGATTGCCCTTGATCTGGTCGGTGAGGCGGATCATGAAGTCACAGTTGATGCCCTTGCTGGTGTGTTAAGCGATATTTGGGTCAATGAGGTTTACCTAACGGATTTGCCAGCAGAATATCGGCAGAATCCTGCGGTCAGGCTTGATGATTTCGAGGTTATGCTGACCGGAAGTCCTGTTATCTATGAGGTAACTACTAGCCGATTACAGGCCAGCCAATGGCGGAGCCTGATGATATCCTTGTGTCTTGTGGCACTGCTACTCATCTTGCAGCTACGCTCGATACCTATGGGGATTATCGCGTGTTTGCCTATAGTGCTAACAGTCCTGATTAACTTTGCCACCATGGCTATAACCGGTATTGCCCTGGATGTAGCCACCACCATGATTGCCAGTGTGGCTGTGGGTACGGGGGTGGACTATTCTATCCATTTCGCTAACCGTTTGCGCAGGGCTCGAGGGCAAAATGGCTCACTAGAGGATGCTCTCAAGCAGACCTTAAGCCAAGTAGGCACCGCCATTACGGCTAATGCTTTGTCTGTCGCCTTAGGCTTTATGGTCTTGATGCTCTCCTCCACAGTGACCATTATCCAGTTCGGGGGGTTAACGGCCCTTACCATGATTGTCAGTGCCATTTTGGCTTTGGTGTTTTTGCCGGCAGTGTTTGCCTTAACCGGTGTTGTGCATTCAAAGGTCCAATCAAAGGCTAAGGAAGGGGTTATGTAAAATGAAAAAGTTCTGTAGTGGGCTTGGAGTTTGGGTCTTAACGATCATGATTATGGTGGGGGCAACCTTGCCTGCCTTGGCCATGACCGGTCAAGATGTGATTGACCGAGTTAAAGATGAATACGGAGATTTCCAAAGCCAGGTTGTCACCATGAAAATTAAGACTTATGACGGCAAAAGCTTAGTAACCGATCGGGAGGTTGTCGTACTAACGAGAAAACAAGGAGATGTAGATCAGTCTCTATTGAAGTTCCTTTCTCCGAAGGATGTTGAAGGGGTGGGGCTACTTGATCAAGGCGATGACATCATGTATATGTATTTGCCTGAATTTGGCAAAGTGCGGAGAATCGCTGGCAGCGCCAAAAACGGTAGCTTTATGGGAACGGACTTCACCTATAATGACCTGAGTTTTATCAATTACGATACATCGGATTATGAAGCAGAACTGATGGAAGAAACAGCCGATAGCTACGAGTTGGAGCTGCGTACCACAGATAAAGACAGTGGCTATGAAAAGGTCTTAATGACAGTTCGCAAAAGTGACTGGTTCCCGATCAAGATCGTCTTCTATAACACCGAAGGTAGGCTACAAAAGGAGCTTAGCGCCTTCGATGTCACACAATACGGCAGATACAAGTTTCCTAAGCGGCTACAAATGGTTGACCTCTTGGCAAACCATTCCACGGAAATCACCTTAAGTGAGCCGGAGTTTGATCGAGAGCTAGATGATAACCTATTCACCACCCGCACACTGCAAAGAACAAGAATCCGCTACTAGATTAGGGACAGGAGGGAGCGCCATGCATAAGCAGTCGATGTTGGTTTTGGTCTTGGTTTGTGTATTCATGGTATCCGTCGGCGTGGAGGCAGCCAATGTGGGTGGAGAGTTTGTCGGTGAGCTGCGCATATTAACCAAAGAGGATAAGCCCATAAATAACGCCATAGCCACTCTGGGAACGAAAGTAGATATAGATGGGGATTTGGGTGATGCAGGTAACTGGAAATTGGTGCTTGATGTAAGCTTGGATGAGGCGCTTAATAACTTCCGCTCGAACATTTGGGATGCAGATGATACCGATGCTGCCGGTGAGAGTATAACACTTGAACTAGATGAGGCATATCTTAATCTTTACTCTGTAGGCGGTGAAGCCATAGATGTCAGGTTAGGAAAGCAGTATGTGGATATGGGTGTAGGCGATGGGATTACCACTTTCAATCTGACTAGGCCGGTGGCAGCAAACTATGTCGATGAACTGCAAAATACCCGGGCGGTAACTGGTGTTAAGGTAGATGGATATCCTGAGGATTTCCATGTGGAGGTTTTCCTGCAGCCCCGGGTAACTCCTAACAAGACTGGTGGGAGGCTTGAATCGGTTTACAGTAAAGCCCAACAAGAAGCCATGGCACCTATGCTAGAGGCTATGAACAAGCCGGCAAATGTCCTAGAAACCGGATTTATTATCGGCGATATCGGCTTGGATGAAAATCCACCAGCCTATGATGACGAAGGACTAGGGCTTACTCTAAAAGCATCTCGACTGGTGGGGGATTACGATCTAGGTGTGATCTACCAGAGGGGATACGGGCCTAATCCCCTGATATCGGGCTATGGGATAGATCAGGAGCCTATTGATTTTGATACATCGCTAGGGGAACCGATACCCGTAATGCGGCTACGTTTGCAGCAAGGATATTTGCCTCTGCAAAAAGTTGGATTTACTGTGGAAGGAACTCTAGGTGATGCTGGTATTTGGGGCGAATTGACGTATAATATACCTAAGGAAGGATTCTTTGCTGAAGCTATGGCAAGTGAGTTACTTCCTGAAGAGTATCGGTTGACCGATGAGAAATATGTGACTGGCCTTGTGGGTATGGATTATTTCTTTGACAATGGCGTATATGTAAATGGTCAGTTGATCCGTGGATTTCCCCAAGAGGTTACCAAGAGTATGCTTAACACCTATTTAGCTGGGGATATTTACCAGGACTTCTTAAACAATCGACTAAGGCTGGAGGGTAGGGCAGTTTACTGTTTTGGTGACAAGGGTTGGATGCTCCTACCTGAAGCAGCATATCAAGTGAACAGCAATACGAAGGTAATAGGGAAACTGGCCATTCCCGGTGGTGATGACAAGTCACTATTTCGCCAGATGGAGGATCTAACGCAGATCTTAATAGGAGTAAGTGTTAGCTTCTAGGGACTCATACCAGGGGCGCAAGTGAGATGGCTTGCGCCTTTGTCACCTTTGCAGGAAAGCCGCATATGCTTGGGCAAATCACGGCAATGGGACAAGCTTCCTAGGAGTGTAGTCATTAGTGAAGGGAGCACTTTGCATATGCGCAACCGTCGGCAAGAGATTCTCAACAGGGCCCGGGAGATGTTTTCCCGGCGGAGTTTCCATGCCGTAAGTATGGAAGATATTACCCGTTCTATGGGTATGGGCAAGTCCACCATGTACCACTATTTCGCCACGAAACAGGAGCTCTGGAAGGCAGTCATCAAAGACACGGTGGGTGGTCTATATCGCTTTGTGCTTACCCATGTAGTTGCTGATGAATCCTATGATACGCAAATCTTTCAGTTAGTTAGCTCCATCCTCACGTATTTTGAAGGCAATCGAGATGGTTTTATGCTCCTTTTGCGGGAGAGAATGGATTTTCTTGATTTGGAGGCCATCAAGCAGCAGCTAGATACGGAGTTTTGGGCGGAGTATGATCGGTTTATTGAACATTTTCGAGGCATGATAGTTGCGGGTCAAAGCGTGGGTCTCTTTGTGTCCGTTGATCCTAACCTGATCTTAGCTAACATCTTCGGCACCATTAATGCGGCGGCATTATCGGCTGTAGTGACTGAGCCTGATCGGGATCTTACTGAACTTATCGATGGGTGTTATCAAGTGATTATGGGCGGGATCTCTGCATCTGGGTCGGCGTGGGAGGAATAGGGCACCCCTGTGCACAATAATAACATGGGATGGATCGCCCTCTTGAAGGACTTTCTTCAGTAAGCGGAGTAAGTATTAAAGAGGTCAGATTAGCCACTTTTAGCCTTGATGAACTTGGGCTGATTTTAATGGAGGGATTGTACTATGACAGAAGTGCAGAAGCAAAGAGCAGGAGAATTGCTCCGCAAGTTTCGGGGAGATGCTTATATCTTTGGACTGGGAGTGCTGGACAAGGTGGGAGAGGAGGCCGCGGAGCTTGGCAAAACAGCTATGGTGATTGCCAACACCGAAGATTGGCTAAAGCCCACAGTAGATCGAGTGCTAGCTTCCTTGGAGAAAAACAATGTGAAGTTAGTTCCGGGCTACGTGGTGCCCGATGCTGCCCCTAATGCCCCCCGGGAGGACGTTTTCCGGCTGGAGACTTATGTGCTGCATTTCCAACCAGATGTGATTATCGTAATCGGTGGCGGAAGTAGTATTGACGCGGCTAAGGCAGCTAATGTTCTGGCAACTCTAGGCACCCATGACCCGGATATTGAGGCTTACTTTGGTACTGGGGAAGTCACCAAGGTATTGGAGGCTACTGGCAAGGAGCTCCGCCCATTGATTGCGGTGGCAACTGCCGCCAGTTCCGGTGCCCATCTGACTAAGTATTCGAATATTACTGATCTTACCGTTGGGCAAAAGAAGCTCATCGTAGATGATGCCATCGTACCGAAGCGAGCTGTCTTTGATTATGCTTTGACGAAGTCGATGCCCAGGGGCTTTACCGCTGATGGTGCCCTTGACGGTGTTGCCCATTGTCTTGAGGTTTTCTATGGTGCGTCACCGGAGACCTTTGATGAGATCAAAGAAGTGGCTCTCCTAGGCATTGAACTAGTGGTGGCGAATCTAGAGCGAGTAATGGATAACCCCTCCGATGATGCCGGTAGAGAGGCATTGGGCCTTGCCACTGATTTAGGGGGTTATGCCATCATGATTGGTGGCACCAATGGTGCCCATTTGACCAGCTTCTCCTTGGTGGATGTAACTAGCCACGGGCGGGCTTGCGCTTTAATGAACCCGTATTACACGGTGTTTTTCGCCCCTAGTATTGAGAAGCAGTTGCGGCTAGTGGGAGATATCTACAAGCGGGCAGGGCTGCTCACGGCTGATCTAGACAAACTATCTGGCCGTGAACTAGGTGTTGCCGTTGCTGAAGGTATGGTGGAACTGAGCCGTCGCATCGGTTTTCCGACCAAGCTAACAGACCTAGAGAACTTCACCGATGAGCATATTGAGCGGGCTCTAGAAGCTGCCAAAAATCCGCAGCTAGATATGAAGCTAAAGAATATGCCGGTGCCCCTGAGTGCAGATCTCGTAGATGAGTATATGGGACCCATCCTCCAGGCAGCTAAGGTGGGAGACTTCAGCTTGATCAAGAATATGGAAAGCTAAGCTAGTCGGGGAGCTAAACCCGTGTACATTTAAGACCTGCCA
This sequence comes from Bacillota bacterium, assembly GCA_012798955.1. GTDB lineage: Bacteria > Bacillota > Limnochordia > DTU087 > DTU087 > JAAZMF01. Next base: position 8,545 of record JAAZMF010000088.1, read on the forward strand.
CTGGGCGGGTCTTTTTTTTAGATGACATCACCAAATATTCTCGCCTAGGTCATAGAATCGCCACATATTACCCCTATAATGGCAACAAGGAAGCCACTATAGTGGCATAAGGAGGCGAAGAGATGAAAAGATCGATGCTAATAGTCGCTTTAGCTGCCCTGGTTGCTTTGGGTGTGGGGCAGGGGGTCTTAGCCTTTGGCCCCGGCGGGCAAATGGGTGGCAGAGCTAGACTAATGGGGCGGACAGGAGTATCGGAGGTGGCAGATGATCTGGAGATAACGGCTGAGCAGCGCAAGGCTTTGACCGAATTACAGATTCAGCAAATGGAAAAGTCCCAAGGCGCAAGGCTCGCCCATAGTAAGCTAAGACTTGAGCTACAGGATCTTTGGGCAGAGGAACCTCTAGATGACGAAGCCATCCAGGCTAAGGAGGCAGAGCTAGTTAAGGCAAGGCTTGAGATGGTTCGGATGGGGCGGGAGATGGCAAAGTCTGTTCAAGAAGTCCTCACCCCAGAGCAATTGGAGAAGGTTAACTCCAAGTCATGGGGTCCTATGGGACGTGGGGGAAGGCGGGGTGGAACACAACGGGGTATGAATGGTATGGGTGGCATGGGCCAGGGATTCCACCCCTTCGGGTGCATATACTGACGGGAAAAGGGTCTTCATGGCTAAAGCCCTATGGGCGTAGCTAAATCTTAGTATAGAGTGTTCTTGGCAAAGGGCGAGGGGCGGTAGCGCAAGTGCTATCGTCCTTTTCCATGTAGCATAGGAGATTTTCTCAAAGGGGGGAATCGCATTGCTGGGTATACAAGGGGCAATCTTGCAGGACATTGGGCTTGGGACGTGAATCCTATGTGTAGAAGTTTCTAGAGCGCCGCAAAGGACTAAAGGGCAAGGGGGACTGTTACCAACGTCTAGTAATCTGAATCAATTAATCTTGTTGATCCATGCAAAGGGTGTGTAAGGGAGCCACATCATCTCCGGCTATTAAGGGTGCGCTGGAGATATTTGATTAGCGCAAGCGCTTGCGACGCAGTTCAGATGTCAGACTTATGTATACATTAGCGAATGGGCAGGAGAATGTAATCAAATCAGGAAGCGTGTAATCGTGAAACCAGTGGTAGATCTACTTCGGTCGGGACCGGTAGCAAGGGAGTGGCCAAGATGGAACTGCTGATGGCTAATGTTAAAGATAAGGATAGGGTGCTTAGGCATTTCCGTTGGCGATCCACTGAATTCCTCATAGGTCGTGGTTCAGCCCATTCTGCCAGGTTGATTTGGACTGCGCTACTCCTTGGATTAGGCGTGATCGCATATTGGGCAGGGTCACGGGGTTCAACGTTACCAAACGCCTCCTATCTTTGGATGCTTGCCATGGGAGGTTTCGGTATCTGGCTATATAACGTCCTATACAATCGCCCTGCTTTAGGCTGGACAGGCTATTATGTTGCATGGATTGCTTTGTCTGGCATCATCATGAGTGCTCCCCACCTTGTCAATGTCGGTCGCTCGTTTCTGGCATTAGGCGCAGTTCTCGCCGTCTTGGATTTACCTTCTCCTACAGGCTTCCTGGCTATGGCTACCGGGGGGGGTAGTAGTAGGTCTCTTAGTCGAAACTAGGTTCCTAGCGGTAATCCCTGAGTTCAAGGCAGTGGGGTTTGGGTTCCTGGCCTACTTAGGGGTTCCCTTGGCCCTACATCTTAATCTAGGACTTCTCGAAAAACTGTATGCAAATGGTTTTGCCGATGACCTTACGAGCACTGGCAACCGAAAATTGCTTAGGTGGTTGCAGGCCTCACTCTGGCCTCCAATTGAACGGGAAGGTCGGTCCATGAGTTTGCTGCTACTGGATCTGGACAATTTTAAGGTTGTCAACGATACGCTTGGTCATGTGGCCGGTGATCGCATGCTAAGGCGCCTAGCTAAGGTGATTGAAAGCGAGATTCGCCATGACGATATTGTCTGTCGGTATGGTGGCGATGAATTTGTTGTATTACTACTGGATAGCTCAGTTCAGGAGGCTGTGGCTGTGGCCGAGCGACTTAGGCGACGGATCTGTGAGGTGTCTAGACAGGAATTTGCCAACTACCCCATCACGGTTTCTATAGGGGTGGCCAATTACCCCAAGCATGCAGAGGATGTTAAGGAACTCTTGGAAGAGGCTGATCAGGCCTTGATAAGGGAAGCCAAACTGCGGGGTCGAAATCGGGTAGCTACTGCCTTCCAGGTCGAATGCCCAGAAAACTGGGTAGAGGCCAAGTCGCGGTTACCAAGAAGAGTCAAAGACCTACTAGAGATTGTTTGCCTCTGTGCAGAGGGGACTATGGAGCATACAAACCGAGTGGCGGAGTTGAGCTATAGACTGGCGGAAGCCTTGGGATTGCCCGAATCGGCACGCACTACAGTGGTACAAGCAGCGGCATTACATGATGCAGGGAAGATAGTCATTTCCAAGAAGGTTTTAGAAGGCGCAACACCTTTGTCCCAGGAAGAGCAGGAGCTGCTTCGATTGCACCCGACCCTTGGGGCCGCTATTTTGGCGAATTTGGATACTGAAGAGTCTATCGTAGATGCGGTGCACTATCAGTACGAGTGGTGGGATGGGACGGGGTATCCCTATGGCCTTAGTGAAGACCAAATCCCTATTGAGGCGGCCATTTTGGCGGTTGTAGATGCCTATGATGAATTGACCAACCCCAGAATCCGAGGAATGTCCCTCACACCCAAGGAAGCCATGGCTGAGATTGCATACTACTCGGGGATTCGCTTTAATCCCATTGTAGTTGACAAATTGCAGGAGATTGTAAGTGCCACGGTGTACGCGATGCATCACTAACGTCATGAAGGAGGTTTGGGCTCTGCATTCCCACCGGGAGTGTCTTAGCCAAACAGGGATGAAAAGGTCAGAGATCAACGATTTGATGGGGTCTGCTATAGAATTCTTGGAGGAAATGCGTGTTAAACTACCACCCTTCGCATACTGGTCGCCAGCGGACTGGCAAGATCAGGGTGATGAGTATAACGAAATCATAGACAACATGCTGGGTTGGGATATTACGGACTTTGGCCTTGGCCAGTTCTCAAAAGAGGGACTATTTCTTTTCACCCTGCGCAACGGCAATATGCACATGGATAAGTATACTAAACCATATGCGGAGAAGATTCTGATCGTGGAGGAAGAGCAAGTAACACCCTTTCACTTCCACTGGCATAAGATGGAGGATATTATCAATCGAGGCGGGGGCAACCTTCTAATTCAACTATACAATTCTACTGAAAATGAAGAACTGGCCGACACCAAAGTGCATGTCTCCATGGATGGGCGCAATTACCAGGCACCGGCCGGCACAATCCTAAGATTAACCCCGGGTGAGAGCATTACACTTTTTCCCGGCCTATATCACAAATTCTGGGGGGAAAAGGGGAAGGGTACCGTTTTAGTAGGGGAGGTATCTCAGGTCAACGATGACCGGGTAGATAATCGCTTCCTAGATCCCATTGGTCGGTTCCCCGACATCGAGGAAGATGTAGCACCCTTACATTTGTTGGTTACAGATTACCAATCGCATAGGTAGGATAACCGCCAAGGAACGCGCCCCTTGGGGACAGCAGAGTTATCTTCTACAGAATTCGGAGCCAATTGCGTCGAGCGTATAGAATTCTTTCGACCTCGATGGTTCTTGATCGTTGGTTGACTGTAAAAAAAACAATATAATTCTTCACCACTAGCTTGCGATATCCCATCGATGCCAAACGCTCGTCCGTAACGAGAGCATATTTTTGCGGCATTTCCGTCAAGCCAACAATGGCATCCTCAATGGTGTCCATCATCTCTATTGCCGTTATTGGTGCCGATAGTTGCGAGGAAATATAGCGGACGATGTCGCGAAGGTCGTTTTCCGCGGGTTCCGATACATCGATCCTATATCCTGCCATCGGTCATCTCCTGTCGGATGTCCCGCATAACATCGGTAAGTGGACGTTTTCGGCCTTCCTTTACCGCAGCTCTACCCTCGTCAAGCAAATTGTATAATTCAAGTTTGCCAGTCAGCATCTCGTAGGTTTCGATGCTCATTACGGCTAAGTCTCCTCGACCGTTCTTGGTGATGAATACCGGTTCTCGACTCTCGTGGCAGAACTTTGATATCTGATTATAGTTATTTCTCAGATCCGTGCTTGACCTAATGTTTGGCATAGCATCAGCTCCCTTACACTCTAAAGATATTATACAAGAATTTCTTTAGATTATCAATACGTAGGGAGCGTGCTAAGTGTCCGACCCCAAAAGCCCAATGGCCTGTTTGCCTGCTTTTTCACCTGTCTACTCTTGAAAGCGATACCACACACTCGACATGAGGAGTGTGGGGGAACATATCCATACATTTTATGGTAGTAGCTTGGTAGCCTCTAGCGGCCAGGACCTGTAGATCTTTGGCTAATGATACTGGCTGGCAAGAGACGTAGATAATGCGGGGTGCTTCTAGTTGTATGATTTTCTCCAGAGCCTTGGGATGAATACCACCCCTCGGGGGATCGAGGACAATCAAATCCGGTTGCTCATCTAAATGGTCTAGCTCGCTAAGGACATCTCCGGCAATGAACCTGCAGTTAGTAAGACCATTGGTCTTGGCGTTAGCCTTGGCGGCCTCAATGGCTTCGGGCACAATCTCGATACCTACAACTTTTTCGGCTAAGGGGCTCAAGATTTGCGCGATGGTGCCTGTGCCACAGTACAAATCAAAGGCAACTCCAACTTGGCTGCCAGCATACTCCCGCACTAGGCTAAAAAGCTTCTCGGCACCATGGGAATTGGTCTGGAAAAAGGAGAAGGCCGAGACCTTGAATTGGAGTCCTAGGATAAGTTCGGTGATCATGGTCTTGCCAAATACGGTATGCAATGCATCGGCTTGGATAGTATCGCCTTTGCCGTCATTGATAGTATGGAGAAAGCCTATTATTTGCCCGGCTAGATCCAGTGTCCTAAGGCGTTCGGCAAGTTCATCTAGCTCTAGTATCTGCTGGGATGTGGTTACAAGATTTATGAGGATTTCCCCAGTCGTGCCTGCCTTGCGAATCACCAAGTTCCTCAAGACCCCTTGATGGCTCTTCTTGTGGTAGAAGGGCGTTTTCATTTTCCGGAAATATGCTAGCACGAGCTCTTGGATGGCGAGAAAATCTCCGTCCACTAACTGACAGCTAGGGGTGGGAGAGATCTCGTAGCGCATGCGCTTCCGGTGTAAACCAAGGGCTAACTCGCCATCACCGCTATCCCCAAAGGTATATTCCATCTTGTTGCGGTAGGCAAACTCCCCGGGGCTGGGCTCTATGCCCTTAAAGGTAAAGCCTGAGATCCCAGCATTTTCCAGAAGCTTAAGCACCTGACTTTGTTTCATCTCCAGTTGTGCTTCGTAAGGTAGATGTAGGTAGGTACAGCCACCACAGGACCCAAACTGCAGACAGCTAGGGTTCTGTTCTAGAGGCGACGGCTCCAATATCTCTAGAATCCTAGCCTCGGTTCGGTTTTTGCGCTTCCTGGTAATCTTGATTCTTACCCTTTGCCCCTGGAGCCCATCATGGATCAGGATCTTCTCCCCATTGATATATACAAGCCCTTTATTGGGAAAGACAGTCTCCTGGATAGTTGTCTCAAGAACAGCATTTTTCCTAAGCAAGTGCCTACCCCTTTCCGTCCACGGGGACCACTATAGCTATACCACGAGAGTTTTGCCAGGGGAGCTCACGACTTTAGTCGTGGGTAGTTGACTATAGCTATACCACCGGTAGGTTGTTACTATGAGGTTGTGTTTAGCTTTCCTTTGATTCTAGCTTGTCCGGGAGTTTCCCTTTTCCGAGGAATAAAAAGGAAAGGGATTTATAGCATTAAGGGCTGTTAAGGAGCGAGGATGGGCCTTTGTTGCTTGTGGCCGCTTTGCTTCTTTGATATCATATAGCTAGAAACTAGGCTAGGGATATTCTGTATCCCTTGACACATATTATGAAAGGGTAAGCGAATATCTTTGGCGGGATGTGCCGCATTTTCAAGGAGTTTGGGAACGAACCCTAAGAGTTCTAGGACTGTCTGTGGGGAAGGGAGTCGTTGGTATTGAGTACATCTACAATGCAGCCAGCGAATTTTATCGAGGATATTATAATTAAAGATTTGGAGAGTGGCAAGCATGGTGGCCGAGTGGTGACGAGGTTCCCTCCGGAACCCAATGGATATTTGCATATTGGCCATGCTAAGTCTATCTGCTTGAATTTCGGTTTGGCTAAGAAGTTCGGTGGTGTCTGCCACCTACGCTTCGATGACACGGATCCAGCTAAAGAGGAGCCGGAATATGTAGAGGCCATCAAGCGAGATGTGAAGTGGCTAGGGTTTGATTGGGGAGACAAGCTGTTTCATGCCGCCGATTACTTTGAGGCTCTCTACGAGTTCGCAGTTGAGCTAATTCAGCAGGGGAAGGCATATGTTGATGATCTTTCACCTGAGCAGATGCGGGAGTACCGGGGTACTTTGACAGAACCTGGCAAGAATAGTCCTTATCGGGATCGCTCCATCGAGGAAAATCTCGATCTATTCCAGCGCATGAGGGCTGGAGAGTTTCCCGATGGTGCCCGAGTCCTTAGGGCCAAAATCGATATGTCCTCTCCCAATATGAATATGCGGGATCCAGTTATATATAGGATTAAGCGAGTGGAGCATCATAGGACTGGTAATGACTGGGTGATCTACCCCATGTACGATTTTGCCCATCCAATATCAGACGCTCTGGAGGGTATAACCCATTCCATTTGTACATTGGAGTTTGAAGATAATCGGCCCTTGTACGAATGGTTCCTAAATAATGTTAGTGTTCCTTGCCATCCTCAGCAGATCGAATTTGCCCGTCTGAACCTTGCCTATACCATTACAAGTAAGCGGAGACTTCTGCGTTTGGTGGAGCTTGGGCATGTAAGTGGATGGGATGATCCGAGGGTGCCTACCATTGCTGGTGTACGGCGCCGGGGTTATACGCCTGAAGCCATTCGAGATTTGTGTGACCGGGTAGGGGTAGCGAAAAACAACAGTCTAGTAGACATGGCCATGCTCGAGCATTGCGTTCGAGAGGATCTAAATCGGCGGGCGCCAAGGGCCATGGCGGTATTGCGTCCTTTGCGGGTAGTGATCGAGAACTTTCCTGAGGGTCAGGTGGAAGAACTAGAAGCCATCAACAACCCGGAGGATCGCAGTATGGGTACAAGGAAAGTGCCGTTGTCTCGAGTGATTTACATTGAGCAGGAAGATTTCATGGAGGATCCGCCAAAGGGCTATCGTAGGCTAGCCCCAGGCCGGGAAGTGCGGCTCAGATATGGGTATGTGATTAAATGTGAAGACGTCGTCAAAAACGAGCAGGGCGAAGTGGTGGAATTGCGGTGTACCTGTGATTTCGAGACTCTAGGTGGTTCTACCCCCGATGGTCGGAAGGTCCGGGGTATTATACACTGGGTATCAGCGGAACATGCCGTTCCTGCAGAAGTGCGCCTTTACGATCGGCTATTTACCATCGAGAATCCCGCTGAGGTTGAAGACTACGTCGAATACGTGAACCCCAAATCCCTAGAGGTCTTAACAGAGTGCATGCTAGAACCTAGCCTTGCCGAAGCGTCACCTGGTAGCTTTTACCAGTTTGAGCGACAGGGGTATTTCTGCGTAGATATTGTGGACTCAAAACCCGATCAGTTGGTGTTTAACCGCACTGTGGCCCTGAGAGATACGTGGGCCAAGATTCAGAAAAGACAAAGATAGTATTAAGCTACGTGGCATGTGAAGGGATAGGGAGCATATAGTGTGGGGTGGGGCTGTGCCTCACCCTTTTTTGGGTTCTGTTTGATTAGTTTTTGAGAGAGAATCAGTATTGTGTAACTGTGAAGGAAGGAAATGGGGCAAATTGGGTGAAGATTAGCAATAGTGGGAAGGAGCGGGGTTGAGCCTACGAAAAGAAGGGTGTAATAGTATTTGCCTACTGATGAATCTATACAAAGCAGTACCTGTGGGAATCTAAATTGGGCGGAGAGTAGCGTAGTGATTAGGGGGTAAGAACGTGGGAAAACATAGCCGATACCTAGCATTGTGCGTAGGACTAGTCCTTGTCATGTTGGCTGGTACCGCCTTTGCAGGGGCAGTTAGTGATGAACCATTGGTGACGATTATGCTCTTTGATACTGATCTTAAGGAAGCTCTAAGCGAGATCTCACTACAGACCGGCGTGAGTATTATCGCTGATCAGACGGTGAGCGGGCAGGTTACCGTCGACCTAATGGATGTACCTCTAGAAAAAGCTTTGCGCATGATCCTATTTACAGGTGGGTTCTCATTTAGAAAAGTAGATGACTTCTACTTTGTCGGTCTACCAGACCCCCGGAACAGCACCTTCGGAGCGTTGGTGGAGACTGAAGTTGTCGAGTTGAGACATGTCCAGGCCCAGGAAATACTAGATCAAATGCCTGCTTTCTTAGCTACTTATGTAAAGGGGTTGGCAGCAGGTAACTTGCTTACTGTCTCTGCTCCGCCCTTAGAGTTACAAAGGGTGCTGAAGCTCATTGAGCAGCTAGATACACCACGGAAGACTGTGGAGATCAAGGTCCTAGTGACTGAGGTGTCCAATAAAGCTATCCAGGAATTGGGCAATGATTCTCTGGAGTTTACCGCCGCCTATGGGGAAAGCTTCAACAAGAATTGGACCACGACTCTAGGATTTGCCGGCAATCTGCTATCTCTAGATACAACCATGTGGGGTCATCTAGTCACCAAACTAAAACTCCTGGAAGGGGAGCAGGAGGCCAAGATCCATGCCGATCCCCGGATCATCGTGGCCGATGGGAAAACCGCGGAGCTCTTTATTGGCGATCGACAGATTTTGTGGCTGAAGTCTGATTCCGATGAGACTACTTCCCGTACAGAGCGGATTGATGTGGGAGTCGCCCTTAAGGTGACACCTACTGTAGTGGCCGGCAATGAAGTTATTTTGAATATTGCTCCTGAAGTCAGCCATTTTGTTGATGATGCAAGGCCCGATATAGTCGTTAAGCGCAATGCCGTTACCTCAACAATTCGTTTGGCTAGCGGACAGACCGCGGTCCTTGCCGGTATGACCATGGATGATTACGCGAATCTCTCTAAGAAGGTGCCCATACTCGGTGATATCCCTCTATTGAGATGGCTCTTTAGAAGTGATGTGAAAAGGCAGTCAGATAGGGAAGTGCTTGTCTTTGTAACCCCTGTTATACAGTAGGGGAGGTACGCATATGTTGCGCAAGTCATGTGGTCTTCTGATCATCCTGATCCTTATTGTCTCAAGTGGTGTTGTCCATGCCGATGGGGAATTTGCCGTTGATAGCCCAGCTAAGCAATTGGTAAGCCCAGGTTGGGAAGAAGTAGAGCCTGAAGCTGACACCCCCATGGTTGTGTATGAGTTGCGTCTAGTTGAGCTTAGCTCTTATGTAAGCAGTGTTATCGATGGGGCGGTGGAGATCACCGTGGATTCCAACTCCCAGGAATCCCAAGAAGCCCAGGCAGGATATAGTGTGCTCACCGACAGGGTAGTGCTCAGTTGGATAGGCGGCTATCCTGGCATCTTTAAGGGGGAGATTGAGGGCCAGAAAGACACTCGTGTGACGGGCTCCGGATATGATGCGTGGCTAGTAACCATGGGTCATAATCCGGTTACTGTGGAGCTATCCGAGGGCAGTATTCTTGATGATCCCGAAGAAGGCGGATCTAGAGAACATGATCAGGTGCTGAAAATCACCATGACACCTCAGCAGATATATGGTCTAGGTGGAGGTGTTCTCACAGATATAGCCCTTGACTACCTAAGTCCGGCTGGTACATTAGGCAAGGCGAGGATGACTACCTTGTTGGAGTCGGTTGCGGATAAGCCTTTGGCCCTGGTGATCCAGGAGACTAAATCCCGGGATAGAAAGTCCCGTCGATACTTCGGCCTATATGCCAGTGCCACTACCATGGCGGCTAGTGCATTACCGCAAAGGGGACCATTGGTATCTATGGGCAACATTAAAGGGTTACAGGGCCTTTTAATGGAAAATGCTACTGGCCAGGAGCAGGGGCCTAGTTGGAATCAGTTTCGCTTGGATGTGGGTCAGCGGCAAGGGGAGCTAAGCATAGCCGTAGGGGCCGAATTTGAGCGGGATCGATACAGAGTATATGGCTATGCCGATGGCTTGGGATCTGGGGTTGGATATGGGGTTGGTGCAGATTATCGTTTATATGATACGCTTAGCCTAGCGGCTTTTTTGACTCATGGGTCAAGTGCAGATAGTGTCTTGCGTCTTGGGGTTTCTGACAAGGTCTACTGGGGCGAGAACTTGGAGCTGGAAGCCGCCTATTTACCCATCACCTATAGACTGAAAGAGGGTCAGTTGGATAGCCGGCCTTGGCTCCAGCTTACCCTTACAGTCAAACAAACGGCTTGGGATGCATGGTATCAGTGTGTTTACGATAATGGCGATTTTGAGCATAACCTCGGGGTAGCCCAGCACCTTAGCCCTATTTTTGATCTGAGGTTGCTTTGGTCGAGGAGGCCTGTGGAGGGAGACTACTACGGACTTGGTGTAGCATTGAAGCTGGAATAGTTTGTTCCAGGTTGCTTGAGGTTTGTAGGTGCTTGCTCGGGGGAGGTTAGCCATGGAAGCTAGCTTAACACCATACCGACTACGGATTTGTATGTTGGGATCCTTTGAACTAGAAGTCAATGGCAAAGAGGTCCCCGCGACTGCTTGGAAATCGAAGAAGGCCTTAACGCTCCTTCGTTATCTTGCAAGCAGACGGGGTGAAAAAGTTCCTAAAGACAAGCTCATCGAGGTGCTTTGGCCCGAGGCGGAGTTTTATGTTTCTATGGAGCAAAACCTACATACCTGTGTCTACTTTGCTCGCCGAGTGATCGAGCCGGATCTAAAGCCCTATGGCCCGTCGGAATTCCTTGTCTACTCCAATGGTTTGTATTGGCTGGAGCAAGGTGGCACATGCTGGGTAGATATTGAAGAGTTCGAGGAACGTTACACCTTAGGGAAAAGATTACAGCAATTGGAGCCTGCCCAGGCCATGGATGCTTATGCGGGGGCATTAGGGTTATACAAGGGGGATTTCCTGGTCGAAGAGCCCTATCTAGAGTGGACTGCTGATGCAAGAGAGTACTATCGGGAGATGTATGTTGATGTGACCTTGCGCCTAGCTACCCTCTTAGCCACAACCGGTGACGTGTCTGAGGCTGTTCGGGTCTGCCGTAACGCACTGCGTAGAGACCCATATAGAGAGGATCTACATTACGCCATTATGGGTCATCTACTAGACGCCGGACGACATAATGA
>JAAZMF010000089.1 GCA_012798955.1 Bacillota bacterium
TCCTGTGTTTAAAAAACTGCCTTCCCTCAATAGCTTTCAGCTTAAAATCATTGCTTCCGCTTTAATGGTGCTTGATCACTTACGGCAATTCATGCCTTTCATGCCCCTTTGGTTTCGCTATCTAGGTCGAATAGTAGCCCCTATATTCTTCTTCCTCATCACAGAGGGTTTCTTTCACACTAGATCTAAAGCAAGATATATAGCACGCCTTTTTGGTGCAGGGCTACTCATGTCCTTGGGCTCTGGTATTTTAACAGAGCTTTTCCCAACTAGCAACCCCTTATACAATAATATTTTCTTTTCCTTAGCCCTAGGGGTAGCTCTCATATGGGCCCTTGAATGGTCAAAAACGACCGGGGGTCGCCGTTGGGCATGGCTGGTAATTTTGCTTGTCCTTGGGGCGTCACTGTTTACAGAAGCACACCTATATGGCGTAATGATGATTTTAGTATTCTATTTCTATCGAGGGCAGCCACGCCTGTTAGCCACTTTCTATAGTCTAGGCGCACTATTACCCACCCTCACGGGCCCGCTTAACTTCCATGATCTTCTCTATTATGATTATCAATGGATGATGGTTCTCGCTATTCCCTTCTTTTTTGCATACAACGGAGAGCCAGGCCCGAGAACCCCTCTGACCAAGTGGTTTTTCTATATTTTCTATCCAGTCCATCTATGGGTCATATATGTACTTAGCTATCTTGCACTCTAGGCCAGATCGTCTGCTCACTCCGTTATCTAGTAACCCGCTTCCATATCTACTACATTAATCATCTCAGACTGGCCACCGGCCTGCCACAATCTCAAGTTATGGCAAAAGATCTCCACAATCCTACCTATGGCTTGAGGTGTGACACCGCCGGAATGGGGTGTAATAATCACGTTTGACATGTCCCATAGGGGGCTATCTTCCGGCAATGGTTCTTGTTCAAAAACATCTAGACCCGCACCGGCTATGCGCCCTTCCTGTAAAGCGGCGATCAAGGCCGCTTCGTCCACTATGGGGCCCCGCCCAACATTGATCAAAATCCCGTGGGATTGCATCCACTCTATTTCCTGCCTGCCGATAAGCCGGTGGGTCTTTGCAGTCAAGGGCAGGGCAATCACTACATAGTCACTAGCCGCAAGCAAATCCCGCAAGCCATCCAAGCCCACTAGCCGATGAACATAATCCGGCTTCTCGGTAACCCGGCGCTTTAAGGCCCATACCTGCATGCCAAAGGCATTGGCTCTTTTGGCTAACTCTGTACCAATATCCCCCAGGCCTAGGATCCCCACAGTCTTGCCATAGAGCTCTCCCGACTCCTGTAGTTTTTCCCAACGACCTGCGGCCTGCAAGCGACCGTAGTGATGCAAACTCCGACTAAATGCCAACATCATGGCGAAGGCGTGCTCGGCCAAGGGGATGCCAAACACACCACTAGAATTGGTTAAGATCACATCTGGGTTAGCATACATGCTTGGCTCCACATAAGAGTCGGCACCGGCGCTAGGCAAGTGCACCCAGCCAAGGCGCTCGGCATGTTTGAGCAACTTCCGGGGCGGCCAACCAAAAAAGATATCAGACCAAGCAAAATCGTCAGGAGCAAGGCTGTCACGATCAACATGACGTATCACTGCCCTAGGCGCCACTGCCTGAATTCTAGCCACATGGTTTTCACCTAACTCATGTCCAATGAGTACATTCAATCCCTTATCCAAGGCGCTCATCCCCTCCATACCCCCGCAACAATCCAGATAACCCTATCGAATATAGTTATCTACTGCTGTGGCACTGGTTCCAACATCCGAATCAGAGCTTCCTGCAATCCCCGACTAATTGATTCGTAGCTTGTTTTGCGACTTGCCATCTGTCCCTCAGTAGATAGGGGAGCTCCTATCTTGACGGTGATCCGGCGTTTAACCCTCTGGATAGCCACTGGTATAATGGTTGCTTCAGATCGACTGGCAAGCATAGCAGCGCCACGTTTCAGGGGCATGACCTCATTGCCCTTGTTGCGGGTTCCTTCCACGAAGATTCCCAGAACATTCCCCTGATTCAGCACAGACAAGGCATTACGGATAGCCTCTCGGTCATTTTCCCCTCTCCGCACAGGGAATGCCTTAAGATATGGCAACAAAAAGCCCAAGATGGGAGTGCGGAAAAGCTCGTCCTTAGCCATAAAATGCACCGGGCGATGGCTGGCCATTACCACGAATACGGGATCCCAAAGACTTCTATGGTTGGCAGCTAGCACAACTGCTCCCTTTTCTGGGATCTGTAAACCGCCCTCTATCCGTACTCTAAACAAAAGCGGAACGAATAACCTAAAAATCGCCACTACTAGCCAATAGACCATATATGCACCTCGCCATTAATGTAAGCTCGATCAAGCCTGCTCGGTATAGGATACCCTAAGCTCTCTGATCATTGTATGCTTCAAGTTCCATAGTTCTTCACTAAGGTCAACAATATACTCTTCAGGGTTCTTGAGTCGCTTATACTCGGGCCAAAAATGCCCGAGTTGGCGGCGGCCATATGCCTGTATTGCCTGGACTGACGGACTGTCGTATACTTGCTTGCCTTGGCGAAAAACGGGTACCAAGAGTTTTTCGGTATCATAGTCCCGCAAGGTCTTTCTCTTCCAAGTGTCTATAGGATCGAAAATTGTCAACGGGCCATGGGCAGGCACCTCTTCGTGGGCTAAGACAAGCAGATCTGCCAAAGCCTTACCATTTTCCCGACTATAGAATCTGATTGTCTCTTTTACGCCTGGATTAGTGGTTTTCTCGGCATTCTCACTAACTTTCAATTTGGGAACTAAACGACCGTTTTCCTCAAGGGCCGCGAGTTTATAGACACCGCCCAAGGCAGGGTTGTTGTCTCCGGTGATCAACTTCGTTCCCACACCCCAGCTATCGATTTTGGCACCCTGCACCCGCAAATCTCGAATCATCTCTTCGTCCAAATCGCCGGAAGCGACTATGATTCCGTGGTGTAGACCTGCATCATCTAGCATCCTTCTGGCTACCTTGGATAGGTATGCTAAATCGCCACTATCTAGCCGTATGCCCAAAAACTTTCCACCTCGGGCCTCCAATTCCTTCGCCACTCGAATAGCATTAGGAACGCCGCTACGCAGAGTGTCATAGGTATCAACTAGGAGCAGGCAAGCTTGGGGATAGGCATCTGCATACGCCTGAAAAGCGGATAGCTCATCGGGGAAACTCATTACCCACGAGTGGGCATGGGTACCTTTGACGGGGATACCATATAACTGTCCTGCAAGCACATTACTAGTTGAATGGCAACCCCCTATGAAAGCAGCCCTACTTCCGTACAGCCCGGCATCAGGCCCCTGGGCACGGCGTAGGCCAAATTCCATGACTTCCGTATCGCCAGCAGCTTCCATCACCCGGGCCGCCTTTGTTGCGATCAGAGTCTGATGATTAATGATATTCGCTAAGGTTGTCTCCAAGAGCTGAGCTTCTGCTATGGAGGTTGTTACCCTAATGATGGGCTCATCAGGGAAGATAGGAGTCCCCTCCGGAACCGCATCTATGTCGCCGGTAAAACGCATCTTTCCTAAGTAATCAAGGAACTCTTCGGGGAATTGCCCTAAGCTCCTTAGGTACTCCAAATCATCCCGGGTAAACTGTAGATCTCTTACGTAATCTATTGCTTGCTCTAGACCAGCCGCAAGCGCATAACCATTCCCCCAGGGCAAGCGACGGAAAAACAGATCAAATACGCCCTTGCGATGGGCTGTCCCTGTTTTGAAATACCCGTACATCATCGTTAACTGATACAAATCAGTAGACATTGTCAGATTGCGTCCACTCATCTTTCTACCTCCCCAGCTATATCTGAGCCATATAGTTATTATAACAAAGATAGGGCTCCTTGTCCTACTAAACCCAGGAGAACTAATCTATACAACCCCTCCCTAGCTAGTTGATGGGTAGACGCACGATAAATTTGGTGCCCATCCCCACTGCGGTCTCAAACCAGATTTTCCCTCGATGCAGCTCCGTGATTATCTGATAGGTAATCGCAAGGCCTAGGCCTGTTCCCCTTTGCTTGGTAGTGACAAATTCATCAAATATCCTGTTCCGCACTTCAATAGGTATACCCATCCCGGTATCGGCAATAGTAATCACTACGAATCTGCCCGGGGGATGGCTCGCTTCAATCCACAACTCCCCTCCGTTAGGCATGGCCTCTATAGCATTAAGCACCATATTTGCCAAAGCCTGCTGTAGCAGGCCACCATGGGCTTGGATTGGGGGCAATTCTTCCTCAATATGTAGTTCTGTAATAATTCCCGCCCTGGTTAACTCAGGCATCCACAAAGCAACCACCTCATGTATGAGGCCTTGAGTATTCACAATCTCCCACCTAGCCTCCCATCGGCTCCAGGTGCTCTCCAAGGCGACACTAATCAGCTCAGTAAGTCGATCCACCTCCGATTCCATGCGCTTGGCCACTTGATTTCTTTGTACTGGATCATCGAGCATGGTAGAAAGTTGTGCCGAGGCCCTGATAGCCGATAGAGGATTCTTAAGCTCATGGGCCAAACGCGGCATCTGCCGTCCCAAAATCCGAAGTCGCCTAGTCTTGCTCAGTTTCTTACGCAACCTGATTTGACGGCTTCTAAATCGCCTGGGAGACGATATTAGTAGGCACTGGAAGATATAGCAATAAGCAATTGCCTTATATGTATACCCTATGAACCCGTATATGTCGCCGGCTTGGTGGCTTAGCCCAAAGGCCATTTCCCCAACGATCAGGGTGCCAATCGAGTTTTTGCTGTATATATAGATGGGGTTTGGCGATTTGCCTAAGACCAATGGGATACGCTGATAGGCGCCTAGCAATAGGCAAATAGTCGTTGCGCCCACTATCGTACATGCCCACGATACAGGACTTCCCTCGGGATAGGTAAGGAGTGGACTAGTTACATATTTCAAAATGCAAAATGTAAATACTGCCATCCCCAACACTACCCCACACAGAAAGCACCAAGGCATGGATGGCTTGATCCGACGAACCGGTAGTCTTGTTACTCCATAGATACACCCAGCGACTACTAAACGGGACGCGTGACCAAAAATCAACGCTTTATGCAAAGTATTAGGAGTAACGAAATCCGGCATGCCTGGCAAGGAAAGCATGAATAGCAAATTGAGGGACCCGGCTGCTAGGAAGGCAACACTTAACACCAAGCCCCGCAAAGTCTGCCTAGTACCGGCGTACCAGCCCACTAAGAAAACAGACAATGCGATACCCACACACAAAAGCTCCACCAAAAAATGTTGCCAGGAGTTATGTAGTAGTGCCCCCCATTGCCAGCCCTCAGGAAAAAACCGGGCAAAGACTAAGCCAATCACAGAAGCAACCACTGGCCAAGAATACTTCACAATGTGGAACCCCGTGCCCCGCTCCTTGATTGTAGCTAGACGCTGGGGCATGTGTACCCTCCTATCCATCCTCCTCGGACTTAAGACCTTCATCCGGTGAACTCCGCCCACATTTGCATCCAGTATATCATTATGTAAAGCACCACCTTCTCCTTCAATTGGCTAGTTTCTCACAGTGTTAACAGCTTCTCAACCCCGACATTGTGATCAATCGGGCATCCTACGAACATCCCGTCACTTCCTCCAACAAAAAAAGGCGGCGCCATGCCGCCTCGTATCTTCCCTTCGAGTGCCCCTAACCCAATGCCGCCGCCGTTTCCTTAAGTTGTTCACGAATCTCTATCTTTTGCGGACATAATTCTTCGCAAATACCACATTCGATGCAATCCTCTGCTTTCCTGCCCTTGTTGTCTCCATTAGTCCCCAATTTCTGATATTCGTTCCGCGCGTATTCCGTCAAACCGTAAACCCGATGGTAATTCATCAACCGGAAATTTAGCGAGATGTTGACATCATTGGGGCAGGGCATGCAGTAGTCACACCCCGTGCAGTAGAGTTCCGCCAGTCGTTTGTGCTCCTCCAAAGCTAGGTTGATTCGAGTAAGCTCCTCACTAGTTAGGGGGGTCTCCACTGAGGCAGCCCTGGCGTTTTCCACGACCATTTCCGCACTCGTCATGCCAGACAATGCGCAACTAACCCCAGGATTAGCTAAAACAAAGCGTAGGGCTAGTTCAGGACTACTTACTCTTCGCTCCCCTAAGAGCTTCTGGATTGTCGGGGAAGAGGCTGCTAGCCGCCCACCAGCCACTGGGCCCATGATCACAACACCTAGCCCTTTACCATGGGCGTAAGCGATGGCTTCTTCATTAGCCCGATCCAAAAGATTGTACTGGCAAAGCAGTGACGAAAATATGCCCACGTCAACTAATTCCTTCAACACCTCGGGTTCGTCGTGGAAAGAGAAGGATATGTGCTTGATTAAGCCTTCTGCCTTGGCTTTCTGCGCTTCATCCAAGAGCTTGTGCTTAAGCACCACGTTCTCAAATCGCTCTCTGCTCAAAGCATGGAAATGGTAAAAATCGATATAATCCACACCCAACCTTACAAGCTGCTCCTCAAGCAGCCGGCGATAGTCACTGGTCTTTTCCACCATCCAAGTGGGCATTTTGGTGGATACGTATACCCGATCACGCCACCCCTTGAGGGCCTTCCCCACCATAGCCTCACTGTTGCCATGGCAATAGCCATAAGCAGTATCGATGTAGTTGACTCCAAGTTCAAAGGCTTGGTGGATAGCAGCCAGCGCCTTTTCTTCGTCAATACGCCATGAACCGTCTTTTTCTTCGAGCTCGGGCAGTCGCATCGCCCCGAAACCCAAAGCCGAAATCTTAACTCCGGTGTTACCGAATCTCCGGTACTGCAAATCTTTACCCCCTCAGTGAATGTGTCATAATATTTATTATACGCCTTGGGCCGGGATTCCTCTGTCGTGTAGATGACAGAGCATTGACCTTAACTCGGCTGCTTGCGTTACAGGAGGTTGGCAAGTGTTACCATAGCAGATATACACTGCGGGTTTGCCTTCGATAGGAGATTTGCCCTGCCAAAACTCCCCATCTAAGTGGGCATTACCGTTGGGGGCTCTGGCGCCGTGGATCATGGACCCAGGTAGATATGTCGTCTGCAACACCCTAAGTAATCTCTGATATTCCCCATCATCCCTCGGACCCACGACGAAGACATCCATCGGACCCATCTCCACCAGATCCAAAACAGCTAACAAGCTAGCAAAGCTCCAAGGGTGTTCTTCCATATCCCGAAGGTATTTGGTTAACGTGGCGGCAACTTGATCGGGAATCATGGTATCAGGCATCAAATTCTGTAGCTGTAGTAAGTTACGAGTCATGACACTCACGGGTGAAGGAAAGGAACCATCCTCTGGGCTAGTAGGCCTGAAAAGCAACTCTTCCATCGCCTCTGCGTCATAAAAGGTGTTCGAATCCTCATCCCAAAAGAGTTCGGAGGCATGTGTGGCTATTTCTACGGCCCGTTCGAGCCAGACGGGATCCAAACTAGCCGAATACAGATCTAGTAACCCCCGGACGAAATAGGCGTAGTCTTCCAGGAAACCCGCCACTGATACCTCTGCATCTTTAATGCTTCTATGCAGCCTTCCATGGGGTAGCCACATATTTTCCAAGATAAACATAGCTACCTGTTGAGCTTTATCCACATAACAAGGCTCCCCCAAAACAGCACCTGCTTTGGCCAAAGCAGATATAGCCATCCCATTCCACGCAGTAATCACCTTCTCATCACGGAATGGCTGTGTACGGGTCTTACGTTCTTCTAAGAGCTCTTGGCGGGCCATGTTAAGCTGTCTCTGGAGCGCTCCTTCATCCAAGCCAGATTTCTCGGCTAGGGAGCTAAGCGATTTGGATATATGTAGAACTGAGCGACCGTCTTCGGTATTCCCCCAATCAGTGACCCCATAGTATTCACTCACTATACTTCCCACCTCAGGTCCCAAGGCTTCCTCAATTTCTTGGATGCTCCAAGTATAGAACAATCCTTCTATGCCATGGGTATCGGCATCTTGGGTGGCAAAAAAGGCACCGTCCCCATGCCACATATCTCTAAGTAGGTAATCCAGGATCTCCCGGACAACTCTGCCGTAATCATCTGTGCCCGTAATTTGATATGCTGCAAGATAGACCTCAGCCAATAGTGCATTATCATAGAGCATTTTTTCGAAATGAGGGACCAACCACTGATCATCGGTGGAGTATCGGTGAAATCCGCCTCCAAGCTGATCATAGATGCCACCTTGGGCCATCTGATCTAGAGTATTAGTCAGGACGTCTAAGAGATTTTCCTTTTTCGTGGAACGCTGCAAGAGGAACTGCAAAATGCCTACACAAGGGAATTTGGGTGCACTCCCAAAGCCACCGTGTTTGGCATCATACTGGGCAAAGAAATATCTTTCAGCATCATCAAGAGCTTTCTGGTCAATTGCTGAATCCTGGGGCTGTATTGCTAAGTCTATTGCCTGCCCAGGCCCCCAATCAACCATGGCTCTGGTAAGGCTCTGGGCCGCCTCTTCTACCTTGCTACGCTGGCTCTGCCACCCCCGGGCTAGGGCCTTTAGGATCCCGGGGAATCCCGTCCTCCCATAGCGATCCATCGGCGGGAAATACGTTCCGACAAAAAAAGGTTCGCCTTGTGGAGTAAGAAAGGCTGTCAACGGCCAGCCCCCCTGGCCACTAAATATTAATGCAGCCCGTTGATAGATATCATCGAGATCTGGCCTTTCCTCCCTATCTACCTTAATGCAGAGGAAATTGCCATTCATGAGTCGGGCAATATCTTCATCTTGAAAACACTCTCTTTGCATCACATGACACCAATGACACGCCGAATAACCTATGCTTAGTAGAATCGGCTGGTCACCTTGCCGGGCTTTTGCCAACACTTCGGGGTTCCACGGGTGCCAATCTACAGGATCTAGAGCATGCTGCCTTAAATAGGGGCTAGACTCTTTTTGGAGTAAATTGCCCACTGCTGTTCGATTCATATGCAAATCCATACCGTGACCTCCTGCAATTGATCTATTATCCAGCATAGTTTGTCCCCAAGCTACAGTGGCAACCAATCGCTTTTTGTAGAGGAGTTCCCGGCCAGATTGCGAATCTGTCTATTAGCTAGTTTATATGGCTATAGATGACTAGAGCATGCAATCAAAATTCACAACTAAAAGGGCCTATCGGAAGGAGGAAAGTGCATGCGTCCCCATAAAGTCCGGGGCCGAATGCGCTAATCAGATGCAGACGAAAACTACCCCAGCGCCCCCACAAGACGAAAACACTACGCAAGAAACCAAGAGTAACTCTATCCTGTCCTACATTGCCAATGTGCTAAACTCCATGGCACTTGGCCTATTTGCCTCTTTGATCGTCGGTGTCATCATGGAACAGATCGGCACACTCATGGGAGCTACTTTGGTAATCCGTTTTGGACAGTTTGCCAAATTACTCATGGGGCCAGCCATCGGTGTTGCCGTAGCTGGAGGCATCAAAGCACCTCCCCTTGCCTTATATGCCACAGCAGTGGCAGGTGCAATAGGAGCCGGAACCGTTAGCCTTTCCCCGGGCTCCCCAGCACTAATCCACATTGGCGAACCCATGGGTGCCCTGATCGCGGCATTGGCGGGAGCAGAAGCAGGAAAACGCATCGCCGGCAAGACTAAGGTAGACATTATCTTGGTACCAGTAACCACAATCCTAGTTGGAGGGTTAGCTGGTGAACTTGTTGGTCCTAGCGTATCCTTGCTCATGCGTACCTTGGGCACGATTATTAACGAAGCAACTATGCTTCACCCCATCCCCATGGGCATCATAGTCTCTGTACTTATGGGGATGATTTTGACAGCACCCATAAGCAGTGCTGCTGTTGCCATCAGCCTAGGTCTAAGCGGGTTGGCGGCCGGCGCAGCAACCGTAGGATGCTCTGTGCAGATGATTGGATTTGCGGTAGCTAGCTACAAGGAAAATGGAGTCGGTGGACTTTTGGCCCAGGGGTTAGGCACATCCATGCTACAAGTACCCAATATAGTACGTAATCCACGAATCTGGATCCCACCAATCATAGTTAGCGCTCTGTTGGGGCCGTTGGCCACCCGGGTGTTTCACATGGAGAATATTCCCGCCGGTGCAGGCATGGGCACTAGTGGTCTAGTAGGCCAGATAGGCACCATCGCTGTCATGGGAACTAAAGTCTGGCCCCAGATACTTTTGCTGCATTTCATCTTGCCGGCAGTACTTACCTATTTTTGTGCCATGCTCCTCAGGCATGTGGGCTGGATCAAAGATGGAGATATGAAGCTAGATCTTTGAGGATAACTCAACCACCGATATACACAAAACAACACCCTGGGCCAAGATCACCTGGGGTGTTGCCTATGTTTGATCTGGGTTAACCCAAAAATAGTAGGAGCGCAATGCCAACCAACACACCTGCAACCGCACCGAAGGTACCACTATGCCCTTCAGCCTGCGCCTGGGCCTCTGGCATCAGCTCATCGAAGACTATATAAAGCATAGCCCCCGCAGCAAAACCCAAAGAAACTGCCAAGGAGAGAGGTGAAACATTGCCAATAACCGCACCCAGCCAAGCCCCTACACCCATGGGTATACCAGCCGCTGCTGTAATCCCTACACATTTGAGACAACCCACCCCCGCGGCCGCCATGGGACCAGCCATAGCCATGCCTTCGGGGATATTCTGAATCAACATAGTAACAGCCAGTCGCCAACCGGTCAGATCAGATACTGCGTAGCCCGCCCCAATGGCCATTCCTTCCGGCAGGTTGTGCATAGCAATACCTAAGCCTAACAATATACTCATTCGCACAAAGTGATTTTGTTGCTCCTCTTCTCCCGATACGTGGGTGTGGGGCAGCAAGACATCTATTAATACCAATAATCCAACTCCCAACAGCAATCCCACAAACGTATAGGTGATCCCACCGATATCCATAGCCTCATGAATAAGATCAACGAAAATTATCGCTAACATGATACCACCAGAAAAGCCCAAGATAAAGCTCAGTAGCCGCCGATTAGGCTTACCTAATACGGCAATTATATACCCACCAAGACCAGTGCCCACAACCCCAGTAATAAGCCCTAACAGGGTCACCCTCCAAAGATTCACACCCATCCAGCTGCCTCTCTTCCCTTAATAATTCCTGCAGGATTTCATAGTCCATGCCTGAATACACTTATATGATATCATACAGGTCTTTGGTATATTAGACCTGACTACAAATAACTAGATCAACTTCATGGGAGGATAATTGTATGAAATCACGGTTGCATATATCCCTACCCCTAGCTCTTATTATCGCTCTATTAGGGATGAGCACCTTGGCCTACGCCGAGCTACCTAGCCAAAGAACGCTGGCCCTCGGTAGCTGGGGCGAAGACGTCTTCTGGCTACAACGCAAGTTAATGGACTTGGGATTTATGGACGAGGCTACAGGGCGGTATGGTAAAGTCACCCAGAAGGCCATTAAAGAGCTACAAAGGGCCCATGGACTCAAGGCTGATGGGATTGCCGGACCACAGACTTTTAGTTTGTTGGTGGAGACAGAGAGCTTTAGCTACTATACCGTCCAGAAGGGTGACTCTTTATATAGCATAGCCAAGCAGTATAATATTCCCATGGAGGACCTCGTTAGCTTAAACACCCTAACGGCCACCCACCTTCAAATCGGTCAGCGGCTCAAGGTACCCCGGCAGCCAACACCGGTCACCTACATCGTAGTATCTGGAGATAATCTACATACTATAGCCAGAACATTCAAAGTGACAGTAGGGGAGATCGTGGCCTTGAACAGCATTGATAATGCGGCCCTAATCAAGCCGGGGCAAGAGCTCATCATCCCCAAGGGTAGCCACTAGTCGCCATTAGCTCTAGTCAACCGTTGCTCCTAGAGCAGAGCATAGCCTAGACGCATAACCTAAAATAAGGGCAAGCCCTTTCCACAACGGGAAGAGCTTGCCTGAGTTTTCTATAGTTCCCGCCGGAGGAAGTCCCACAGATTCTCACCCATGAGCTTCTCCACATCTCGACGGATCTCATCTTCTGTAAGCACCCAGCCAGTAGCCATCAAATCCGCATATTTCTCTACAAGCACTGCAGCGATGATATCCCGGGAGTGATCCCATTTATAAATCAGCTGATCCAGTACCCGGGCATCGGAGTGCTGTAAAATGGTACTTGTCCCCAACAGCTCTAGGCGCATACTGGTAATCTCATGGATAAGACTGGGGTTGTTCAAAAACCACCAGCACCCAAAAGGCAAGAGGTTGCGGAATTTCCTCGCAAAGACAGCCAGCTCATGTTGATTTTCTCTAGAAAGCAAAGTCACTACGAACTTATTCTTGGGGAAATTGGAGCACAGATATTCAATGGAACCAATATCCATTTTCCCGACCCCATCACCGGCATCTTGCAGATGGGGGTTAATCTGGCGCCTTACACCCACCATAGGAGCAAAGGGCACGTTCATTTCCCGGCTAACCGGAAGCACACAGGCCTCAATCAGCTTTGCCCGCGGGGAGTCCTCCGGTAGCTTGAAATCGTAGGGCAAGGAAACAGCCATATAAACTGGCTCCATTATCTTTATCCATTCCTGAAGAAATCTCTGTACTTCACTTATAGTAGCATCGTCTAGCTTCTCAGTAACACCATAGCCCCATCCCTGTAACCTGGGCCAAGCTACATCCCAGCTATTTAAGAGGACATCAAGGCGTAAAGCCGCACGAAAGCGCTCATCCAGCTCCGCCTCGCCAGTAGCTACTGTCTCAAGCCAAACCTTACGCTCCGCTTCGTTAAAGGGGTCGTTGGTCATCACAGCATATTTGATATTGGCGAGGGCAAATACCTGATCAACATATTCGGTTAGCGAACGCCCACGAAAATACTCCTGATAACTCTCAAAATCTCGCCTGGCTACATCGAGCCCCAACCTCTGTAGGGTGGTTAATACGCCCCGACATGCTTCACTATATGGACTGTTCTGCACAAATAGTGTCTCCCAGATCAACTTGGCCTGTTCTGCCTTGGACATTTGCCAGTAGCGCTCATAGGGGAGATCTACCCACCGCATGGTCTCCGCAATTAGATAGTGATACGTGATAAGTTCTTCAAATCCCCAAAGCAACAGATCTCCGAAAACTGGATCATAAAGGTGTGTGTGAACATCGGTTACCTTTGTGTCTTGAACAACTTCATTGACAACGCCAACTAAATCCTCTAGGCAAATTGGCTGACCCATCTGTAATTCTCCTTTCCTTGTTCTAGGTGTATAGCCGTAGCATGTGGCATTGACTATCCTTCTACCGGGATACCCAGGGACTATAGCGTCAGCAATATCAAGGGTAACTGGCGGCTTGCATGCTACGGTTTCTCTTCGCCCTAGTGGCTACTTTCCCTGCCAATAAGTGTAACTTACCATATGTCTGCGCATAACCATACTGTTCTAGACCCATACTGAGTTGTGCATGCAACTCTATGAGTTCCAGAAGTTTTCCGATACAAGGTGGAGGGAATCAAATGGGTGTATCTATCCTAGATAGCGAACTAAAAGAGCTCATCATGTTATATGTAACTGGAAACTTAGAAGAAAAACAGTTTCGTGCAGCCTACAGGCGACTAGTACGCCTCCAAGCACTTTTCCGCCGTCGATAGTCCTGGTTTTGTCGACTCCACTAGCTAGCTTTGCAGGACAATGGCACTTCATGGCCAAAACTACCAGGGAAGTGTTCGGGCTTACGGAGACATCAACCCACCCTGCAAACCCTTAGATGTTGCCTAGAAGGAGCGAATTCCATGAGAGTCGACTATCATATGCATCTGGAAAAAGGCTCGTTAACCCTAGATTATCTGGAGCAGTTCTGGCTTCAGGCCAAGGCCGTGGGGTTAGACGAGATTGGTATCAGTGAACATGGCCATAATTTCCGTCAGTATAGAGGTATAATGGGCCATCTTGCCAGGGGTGCCGGTGACTACCCCGGGATAGCCAATTGGTTAAGTGATAAATTCTCGCTCCATCTTGATGACTATGTCGCCCTAATACAAGCAGGCAAAGAGCGAGGTTGGCCGTTGAAACTGGGACTGGAAATGGACTATATCCCGGGTAAGGAGAAAGAGATAGCAGAGATCATCGAAGCCTACCCCTGGGATTATGTACTGGGCTCAGTCCATTTTTTGGGCAATTGGTCCTTTGATTTCTCACCAGAAAGTGGATGGCCCGAAAAAGATATCAATAGCGCGTATGTTGCATATTTTACCGCACTACTTGCAGCTACTAGGAGTGGATTATTCGATTCCATCACCCACCCAGACTTAATCAAGATATTCGGACATGAACCGTCCATACCCCTTGAGCCTTACTATGAGGCCCTGGCTACCGCTTTGAGCAAAGTCGATACGTGTGTCGAGATCAACTCCGCAGGCCTTCGTAAGCCTGTTGGTGTTATATATCCCCACCCTGCTTTTCTACAAAAATGTCATGCAGTTGGAGTGCCCATTACCTTGGCCTGTGATGCCCATGATCCCCATGACGTTGGCAGGGATCTAGAGGCGGCCATAGTTTTAGCCAAATCTGTGGGCTATACTAGTGTGGCTACCTTCGCCAAACGCCGGAGGATACTGCAACCCCTTGGGTAACCTAGACGATTATGGGGCAGGAAGAATATTCCCCTTTGCAGAATGTTCCATTTGGATGCAAATTTACGTTCTTTGGGAAGGGAGATTTGACCAATGATGCGAATAGCGATGCTAAGCGGATGGCATGTCCATGCACCTGGCTATGCCAGGGAAATCCTCGCGCGCTCCGATGCCCGCATTACTGCGGTCTGGGATGAAGATCCCGAGCGAGGCCGCAAGTGGGCGGCAGATCTAGGGGTACCCTTTGAGGAGTGTCTTGATGCCGTACTAGGGCGAGCCGATGTCGATGGAGTTGTAATTAATGCCCCTACCAATCGTCACCCAGAGGTAATTGTGGCAGCAGCCAAAGCCGGTAAGCATATCTTCACGGAAAAAGTCATGGCCATTACTGTAAAAGAGTGCCTTGAGATCAAAAAAGCTGTGGAAGAAGCTGGAGTTAAGTTCTGCATATCGTTCCCCCATCGCACTTGGCCCGTCAACTTGCTGGCCAAACAAGTAATGGATGAAGGCTTACTGGGCGACGTGACTCTTATGCGGGTCCGCAATGCCCATAACGGTGCCAGCGCAGGCTGGCTACCAGAGCATTTTTGGGATCCAGTAACCTGTGGCGGAGGAGCCATGATCGACCTTGGAGCCCATCCCATGTATCTCATTCGCTGGATTATGGGAGAGCCTAAGCGGATATCTGCCATGTTTACCCACTATACTAACCGAGAAGTGGAAGATAATGCTGTAGCTTTGATTGAGTTTGGCAACAAGAGCATTGCGATATCAGAAACCGGTTTTGTCTCCCAAAGTAGCCCCTTTACCCTTGAACTACACGGTACCGAGGGGACTTACTTAGTAGGAGGACCGGAGCGCTCTGTACGCCTCCACTCGACCAAACTCAGAGAAAGCACCGGGGATGGCTGGGTAATACCTACCAGACTACCTGCGGCCTTACCTATGCCCATGGATCAGTGGATCCGAGGAGTCCTGGAAGACGCACCCATCTATTTTGGCCTGGATGAAGGTATCCAACTGACTGAACTAATGGAGGGAGCCACCCGCTCCTACCGTCAAGGTTGCCAGATAGAGTTTCCCTTAGATTAGTGCCCATAACTAGACCCGGCCTTAGAACGGTCGGGTCTAGATCAAAAGCTTCACTCATTCTCCAAATCCAAGAACTAAGATCTATCTAAGGCAGTTAGGCTTCCCACTTACGTCGCAATGTAGGTACATCTGCCAATAGCCTTTTTGTATATCCATGGGTAGGATGCTCTACTACCTGCTCCGCGGTTCCCTCTTCCACAAGTTTACCTTCATTCATGATCAACAAGCGATCACTTGTATAATACGCAAGTCCAATATCATGGGTAATAAACATGATGGACATGCCATGTTTCCGACTTAGGTCCATCAGCATGTTCAAGATGCCCACCCGGGAAGAAGCATCAATCATGGACGTTGGTTCATCGGCGATCAAGAGATCAGGGCCGATTAGCAAAGCTCTTGCGATCATCAACCTTTGCCTTTGTCCACCACTTAGCTCATGGGGACGCTTAAACAATAA
>JAAZMF010000090.1 GCA_012798955.1 Bacillota bacterium
ACTGATCCCCATGCAGCTTGACTGGGGATACACCACCTATCTCAACACTCCCGGAAGTGGGCGTGTCAATGGTGGCAAGTATGTTGAGCAGGGTCGTCTTGCCGCTTCCAGAAGGGCCCATCACCCCCGACGGAGCTAGGCTCAGCGATCGTCGGTGGGATTCTCTGTGTCCGTATATGTGACCCAGCTGTCGATAGCAGTTGGGGCCATAGTGGCAAGTGGGTAGCTAGATTTGAGCTAGATCAATTAGGGGCCACAGCGGATTGCCAATGGCCCTCAATGTACGTTTTAAGCCTCTACGCGGCAACTATATGCGAGATACCCTAGCATACACTATCCTGGGTATCACAGTATCACAGGATATCATTCACTGGATATCATATATCATCTTGCTTACACTATCGGGATTGTACGGGCCTTACCCGAACAACCTAACAATCTCATCTTCTCCTGGGCTAAATTCTGTACGGCTTGACGAGCCGGGCCTAAAACGCCTGGCACCTCATAACTATCAGAAGCTGCCAAAGCCTGCTCTAAACCCTGCCTAAAAGCGATCTTCAGCTCAGTTCCGATATTATACTTACTAATACCTAAAGCTATCGCCTGCTTAACCTGATCTTCAGGAACATCTGAGCCCCCATGCAGCACCAAAGGGCAATCGGTCATACTACGGATCGCGGCAAGGCGCTCAAAGTCTAGCTTAGGCGTGCCCTTATATAGCCCATGGCAATTGCCGATAGCAATGGCAAGGGCATCGACTCCAGTCTCTTGGGCAAATCTTGCGGCATCTGCAGGCTCAGTTAAAAGGCCGGCTAGTGTCACAATATCATCTTCGGCACCACCCACTGCACCAATCTCTGCCTCTACCGATACACCCACAGCGTGGGCAGCTTCCACTACTTTACGTGTAGCCGCCATATTCTCTGCGTAAGGCAGATGGGATCCATCAAACATTACAGAAGTAAAGCCTGCCTGAATAGCCGCCGTAATCGTCTCAAAATCCCGACTATGATCCAGATGAATTGCTACGGGCACCTTGCTGGCACTGGCAGCATATCTGCATAGAGCAGAGATCCAACCCATACCGAAGTATCTGAGCATACCCGCCCCCGCCATCAAGATCACGGGAGCGTCTTCCGCTTCAGCTGCTGCAACTACCCCTTGTACATACTCCATGTTGTGCACATTAAAGGCACCGACTGCGTAGCCGCGAGCCGGCGCCAATATATCTTTCATGGTCACTAAAGCCATTTACTTCCCCCACTTTAGGAGCTAAAATTGACTGTATCCACAGTTACTGGACTCGTAAAACTAGTCAAAACAGGGTTTTCAAATAGATGCTCACACACCATGGCCACAGTACCTAGTAGCACAGGATCAGGCAATGTTGATACCTCAATACGTAGATTAGAGCTAATATCTGCAGGCAATCGCTCAGCAACGGCTCCTCTTACGTTTTCTAGCCACAGAGGACCGAAGAGGGTCATATCACCATGGAGCGCCACCAACTCCGGATTAAAAGCATATACGAGATTGGTGATCCCATACCCTAGATGCCTTCCAGCATCGATGACCATTTGCTCTAACCCATCATGGCCCTGGGCCACCTGTTTTCTGAAGGTTTGGAAGTCTCCCTTGATCCCATACCTAGCCTCGGCCCGACGCATGAGTGCTAAAGTCGAAGCATATAGCTCTAGGCATCCCTTATTGCCACACTCGCACAGGGGGCCTTCAAAGTTGATGCTCATATGGCCAATCTCACCGGCCAAGCCAAAGGCTCCATGATAAATATGGCCTCCCATGATCACACCCGCGCCCACCCCCTTACCCACGAGAATGGAGATCAGGTTCTTATGATTCCTACCGCTTCCTAACCATTTTTCGGCAAGGGCCGCCGCGTTAGCATCTTCATCCATCATCACAGGGATATCAAATCTTTCCTCTAAATATCTTCTAATGGGAATGGCTTTCCAACCAGGAAGATTGGTTAGATATGAGATCTCACCTCTCTCCAGGTTAATGGGCCCCGGAACCGACAAACCGATACCCACGATCCCACCAACATGACCATAGTCGGCAATATACTCCGATATAAGCTTTACCAATGCATCCATAACCCGTTCCGCCGACTCAGTCAAATCAAAGCGTATACTGTCTGATGTGATAATCTTCCCACTTAGATCGGCTACTGCCCGGGAGATTCGCCCCCTGCGAATGGACACACCAATTACTAGAAACCGCTCATAGTTGATCTTTAGCGGTATGGCATTCTTACTCCGAGGGCCGGTGTACTCCCGATCCTCCGAGACTAATCCCACTTCGATCAAATCCCGGATTAGGTAAGTCACGGCTGCCCCCGTTAACCCGCTCATCTCCGCAAGATCTTTACGCCAAATATGCTTATTGGACCGCAGAAGCTTGAGCAAAGTTGAGCGGTTCTCAAGCTGCAATTGGCTTATGTTCTTTCCCTTAGGTTCGTTCTTACCCATGACTAAACATCAATCCTTATGCCAATTCTTGGGCAGAAATAAAGACAACATCTTGCCCAATATGGAATCTTCTCGAAATAGGGGCCTTCTTCCTTTTTTTGCTAGTTCACCACTCAAACATCGGGAAGCGATGCATCAGCCATCATCAAATGGACACTTGCTGTCGTGAAAGTCTTAGGCAAGGCCAGAATCTTCGGTTCATCCCCTACATATCTAGTCGCATCCCGCAGAGCCTCTTCAAAAGTAGCACGAGTTTTTAGACCCATAGCCCGGGCATAGCCAGGCTCATAGGCACCTACGATGTACATGGCAGACGCATGCATCTCTGCTATATGACCACAACTAATCATAGAGAAGGCATGGTACGGATGGTATCCATACCCGTATCGGTATTGATCTATATACTCCTGCTTACGGGCAAAGTACTCGCCGTATCTAGCCAAATCCGGCAGTGTATTATGGTAGTCTTTCTGAAAGAGGTCATAGACTTCCCTATATGCGGTGAACTCTTCATCATGGAAATACCCATTGCAGATAGATGAACAGATAACTACGAAATTATCGTTCATGACCCGCCTATGCCTAATGATGTTAGCACTAATAGCCTGCAAGATGAGGATGGGATTGGTGCCATGGCCATTCCCATAGTGGAAATTCTGAGGCATACCAAACATCATGATATCGAATTTCTCTTTGGCCCAAGGAATAAAGGTGCGCTTGTTAGCAACCTGCCAAGATAGGGGCTGAATGTCCTTGGCATAGCCCGAAAAGATTGCGATCTGCCTTTGATAAGTATCCAAAACGGCGTCACAGGTAAAAAACTTCCTCCCCATAGCCTGCTCCATATGCTGGCCGATGGAATCGAACTTGCTCCGCATTGTACTAGTATAAGACACCGGTGCAAAGTCATCTTTGTGCATGACCTCAGGCACATGATGTGACGCAATGGATTCCCAATTGGTGATGCCGGTGGCACAGTGCTTATACCCACCGGAATATCCTCCATAGGGATTACCTAACACGTGACCGATCAATACGGCAAGATCCGCCTCAAAGACTTCCTTATTCATAGTTACCCGATTACCACAGGCATCATAGCCTAGGTCAATCATGTTATCTGGATCCTCCGAATCATGATTGACTATTTGATGGGTAGGCATGAACTCCCCATAGATCTTATCTCCCAAAATCGCCTTAAGCTCTGCGTTAGTGTTCTTCCGATGAAGTCCATTGGAGCAAATCAGCTTGATATCCCTCCGATCCACACCTGCCCTCAAACACTCCTCGATAATAATCGGGATGGCTATCTTGCGATGGGAGGTGGGCTGAAAACCGCCCTTTACCCGATCGGGAAACACAATCACTACCTTAGAGCCCCTCTGCACCAATTCCGATATGGGAGGCATACCTATGGGGTTTTGGATGGAATGCCTAGTTGCTGACTCGGGATCAGTAAGATAGGAGGGGTCTGGCACTGTTTCTCCAGGAACAAAGATCTCCGCGTTCTCCGGTAGCTGAGCCTCCATAAACCCTTGCCCATACTCGAATTTCACCTGTTTCATCTAGATCAACCTCCTTGCAGTCAAAAACTCCTGGACAATGGCCGCGAGATCATTAGGCTCAAAGCCAATCTGGCCGGTAAAACGAGTCAACGCCACAAGTCCACCATCTATGGTCCCGATACTACCAATAGCCCCTGCATTGTCTTCCTTAAGGCCACCACCATAAACTACGGGAATATCAAGACCAAATTCCTGCGCAACGATCTTCTTTATGGTTTTAGAAACCCACGCTATGTACGCTTGGCCTGGCGGTGTCTTGCCCGGTCCAATCGCCCATATCGGTTCGTAACCAACAACTACTTGACGATGGGGAAGCCACTTCTTGACTCCCCGAAGCCCACTAACAAGTTGCTTTTTCAGCACTGCTTCGATGCGGGGTTGCTGCTGGCCAAAATCCCCTTCCCCTCGCTGGGAGGCGGTTTCACCCACGCAAAGCAATACATCCATACCGGCCGCAAGTGCCATAATGGCTTCTTTGTTAATTATTTCGTCAACTATCTCCCCGGCCCACCTAGCTAGCTCTGCCTCGGATATCCCCTCGGTGCGACTTTCTAGACGCCCGATCAACTCCAGCTTATCCTTCCGTTCTTCGGAATGCCCGATAATCGCCCAATTGGCACCGAGATTCCTCGCGGCCTTAGCAGGCAAATGGGTGGTGAAGGCTCCGAAGTTCCCACCGGGAGTGACATCTTCTCTATATACTCCTTGACATCCACATGCAATCCCTTGAGTTTTCCCTTGGGGCAAGGCCTCCAGGCGCCGACTAGCTGTTACGAGTAGGCCCTCGGGTAATAGGAAAATAACCTTCAGGTCTGTACGGCTACCTAGGCCCAGTTCCACACACTCTGATAAGATCTCATCTATCCATACATCCGGCTCTTCACTGGGGCACACTCCTCCCAGCGTCCTGGGAACATCAAATCTCTTGAGGTTGACAAAAATCATGTGCATAGAACCACCCCTTAAGCAGTGTCTCACTTGCTAGCACCCAATGACCTCCATTGCATAAGTAGAACTAGAAATCGTATCGCCCATGCCCACTGTCAGCACCGGATCCGGCACAATATGTGCAGGAATGATGAATACATAGTGATCATGCATTTCCCCATACCCATCTTCCATGATTTGCCTCGCGACTTCCGGATGATCCTCACCGAGTTCTCGAGCAAACTCCTCTTGCTGTTTCAATCCCTTTTCCGAAAGTAATAGCTCTCCTACCCTCGCTAGCTCCTCTCTAGGCGCGTATCTGCCGGTGAGTGCCCGTTTGGCATTGACACTACTGCCATACAAGCAAGCTTGCCGCACCTTATGGGGCTCCACGAAGTAAGGTTTCCTAGTAATCAGCACATAATAGCCAAGGTTATGGACATGGAGCCGCTCCACACCAAGAAGGTCAAATAGCCTCAAACCCCCTTGGTAGAGGGCATAGGCCCGCTCCGCTTGGGCAATCTCCCGGGCAAGGTCGTTTTCCCCAAACAAACTAAGGACTTGCCCAAGCTCTACCTCATTGATGCCAAAACTATCTATGCCCTGTCCTATGGTAACTAGCATTTCCTTTTCCATACCCTTATCCTTCATAGGTACATATTCTAGATGAAGCTTTAGCTGGGGATTTGCCTCACGCATGGTTTTTAGTGCGTAAAGGCTATCGGCAAGATACTCTCTCATGACTGCCCGATCATCAGGATCTGGCCCACCAAGGTGATACCCCGCCACCATACCCACATCTAGCTGCCTAGCAAAGTCCCCAAGATAGTCCATGAAGTCCTTGGTGAAATTCATAGGTATGCCTTTCCCACTCGGTACAACAATCACCCGATTAGCCCGAGTAGTTGTAATCTGCCGGTGGCCAAAATTGAAGGTTTCACCCTTCCCATACTCAAAGACCCACGGAGAGCGGGTGGGGTCTTGTGGCCGCCAAGCCTCCTTTGCGAGAGCAAGCTTGACCTTGTCACCATTGACTAGTGGAAATAAAACCTCTTCATGGAGGACTTCTGCCTGTCTTTTGGATAAGATCGGGGAGTACAATACAGAGCTAGCCCCCAGGGCGGCAAGCTGTGTTGCCATAATCCCGGCTTGACCGCCCAGTTTATCTTGGGCAGTAGGGAACTCCCCTTCAAGCCATTTACTTAACCTAGCATCCCCAAAGGTTAGCAGAGTGGATTTCCCCTGTTCCACCCGATCCATGAGAACAGCGATAAATTCCTCCCTTGTCCGCAGCTCAACTAGCTTGGTGACATCTACTTTACTAATCACATCCCAATCTAGGTCGGGATTATTATTAAGCATGCGCTGAACAGACATGGGATCAAGGTGTACCACCACATCTACATTGGAGTTAAATGCTGCAAGCGATGTGCCCTGCAATTCGCCCTGCACAGCTTGGTGCAATCGTTGTTGCCATATCTCTTGTTGTGTAACGCCCTTCATCTGCCTACACCCTTCCAACCTATAAATATCTGTGCCTAGGGCTTCCGTCAAGGCTCATATTAGAATACTTTGGGAAGATTTGGGGGCGCGTCGGGGTTGTAACCTCGATGCAAAGAGCGTTCTACACCCAGTAGCTGTGTAAAGGGCAAATACAAAACTGCTCTATCCACATCGGAAAGCCCAGATGCAAGGTCAATGGTCAGCATGTGAGGTATGTCTCCTAGATCATCCCCGATGGCGATAACCGTAGCACCATTGCTCCGCATCTCCTCTAGGGCCTTGAGCTCCTCGGCTTTACCCTTACTAGATACAAACCCGATAATAAGCGTGCGGTGAGCACTGATATTTACCCGAGGTCCATGGAGATAGACCAGCGTCTGATAGGGGAAAACCGGCTCCACCGACATCTCTAGCATGGCCAGAGCCCCAACTTGAGCCATTCCCAGTAGGGGGCCAGTACCCAAAACTACTATTTGATCGAACTCTTCCTTGGCCACCTGGTCAATTGTATCTTTGTATTTGGGCATAGCCTTTTCCAGTAGGCCGGGAAGTTTGCCCAATGTCTTCTTGCAATCCTTAGAAGCTGTATTATGCATCATGACCTGAGTAGCCAAGATCATAGATGAGATGGTCTTGGTTGTAGCAATGCTCTCCTCAAGTATCCCAAGCTCAACCACTTCATCGCAAACAGGGCCAAGCCCCCCGGCATGCTCCCCGATAACGGTGATCATCTTCGTATCTTTGACGGCAGACTTGATTGCCTTAGCCGCTAGGATGTTGTCGGTGACTTCACCGGTACGGCTAATGGATACAAACAGCCCCGCCCCCAGGCTTGGTATAATCTGCTGGTTTAAAAACACATCTTGGGAGGAAATGGCGTAAGCGGGCCTGCCTAAGATCTCCCTAACTCCCCAGATTAGGGTCTCTGACGCACCTAACGCCACGCCTGCTCCAAAAAACACCACCGGCCCTTGGGTATCCGGCAGTTCACGTTCTAGCTCTAAAACTTGGCTCCACGCGGCACCTTGTTCCATTATTTCCTTGTTGGTATGTTTACCCTTCAATAGAACTCCTCCTTGCTTGTTACGCTCTGAGCATAGCCTAGCTACGCCTGTGTGTTGCTCGTTTAACCCAATCAATACAAGAGATTCGTCATGCAATGTGTTAGAGTGAAAAATCAAGATGTTTTATAGGCGATCTAGTTGAGCTAAAATACCCGGGGGCAACATCTCCCTTTGGGACTGCAATAGCTCGATA
This sequence comes from Bacillota bacterium, assembly GCA_012798955.1. GTDB lineage: Bacteria > Bacillota > Limnochordia > DTU087 > DTU087 > JAAZMF01. The sequence continues at coordinate 7,739 of JAAZMF010000090.1, forward strand.
CTCATTTCCCAAATCTCCGGCAAAGTACAAGTAGCTGCTGTGAGGGGGTCGAGTGCTATGGCCTGGATGAGTTTCTCTAGATTCTCTTCTAAGATGGCCTCTACAGCTAGATCCTGTACACTCACGTTACTATTACACAAAGCCGCTAGCTGACTTGGCAGGGCTCCTACGTGACAGGGATGCACACCGGCTTTATCTACTAGGCAAGGCACCTCTACACAGGAGCCTTGGGGTAGGTTAGTGATAAGATTAGTATTCTGCACATTGGCATTGATGCGCAGCATTTCCCCGGTTTCTAGAGAGTTCATGATGCGAGATGCATACTCACCGGATAGATCTAAAGATAACTTACCGGGACTTTCTAACATATCCTTGATCTTGGCGGGTTCCTTGGCCATGCGCTTGCGGGTATTGATCAGCACTCTGCCTTCCGGTACACCGAAGTATTCCACAAGTTCCGGCCGTTGACGCAGATAAGGCACATATTCAGAGACATGGCTAGATTCGGTCACAAAATAGCCAAAGTATTTCAGCATCTCAAAGCCTATCTTATCTTGCCCGTATAGTGTGGGATCTTCTAAGGCGGCAAACAAGCGGGGATAAAGATCGTTGCCTGCAGGGTCCTCTAGTCTAAGCACCCATGCCATATGATTGATGCCCGCCACCCAATGTGTCAATTCTTCGATAGGCATTTCGAGTAAAGCAGCGAGCCGCTCCACTGTCCCTTGTACAGCATGGCAAAGCCCTAGAGCTTTGATCTTGGTTTCCATGTACAACGCCTTGGTAATCATGACCATAGGGTTAGTATAATTCAATAACCACGCGTCGGGACACAACTCTTCCATGTCACGGGCAATATCTAAAATAACGGGAATCGAACGCTGCGCCCTCACTATCCCAGCCGGTCCTAGGGTATCTCCCACTGCTTGGTTAATGCCGTATTTTGAAGGGATTGTAATATCTTTCTCGACTATATCGATTCCACCGATCTGCACAAGGCAAAGTACATAATCGGCACCGTTAAGTGCCGCGCGGCGATCTGTGGTCTCTTCAACTTTTGCTCCTAGGCCATTGTCCTTAATCAAACGCCGCGCCACTGCCCCGGTTAGTGCTAACTTGTTTGGGTCAATATCCATTAGAGACAATGTGCACCGAGTAAGTGCTGGCTGTGAGAGGATATCACTGATCAGCTGCTTCGCAAAGATCACACTGCCTGCCCCGATGATTGCAATTTTCGGCATCAATTAGCCCCCCTTTACATTGATCTTGCCACAACGAGAATGTTGCTTAGAGATTTGCTGCGAGCCTTCAATTGTCCTAGAGTCACACAGGCAGGCCCTCCAGGGCCTACCTGTGTGAGAGCCGTTTGTAGGTCAGGCTACAATTCCGCTCTGACCCTAGATCCCATCGCTACCTACGGACGCGCTTCATGACGTCGGTCATCTCACTATCGATTTTGGCACAAGTCTTGGCTGCATCCCATTGCTCGGCTACCGCAACGTTCAGTACATCCTCCAGGATGGAAAGCGTCTGGGAATGGGCTGGATGCAACTGCTCATTGACTAGAATATCCGGTACAGTCATGAGACCTTCGCCAAAGAGTTTCATGGCTTCCTTGTGCTGAGGATACTCTACACCTTCCTCCACCAAGGACTTGCGAACCGGTAGGAAGTTGATATCCTGGGCGATTTTTGTGCCACCGGCTTTGCTAGTTAGAAAATCAGCAAAGGCATATGCTTCCTTGGCATGCTTAGTTGTCCCGGCAATACCGATGAGGGAGCCACCAAAGGGCTGAGCCTGCTCTTTACCCCTAAAGATATAAGTGACACCCAAATCAAAGGTATCGATGGTATCATGGAAATGCCGCAGCATCCAAGAACCATCAACTAGGAAAGCTACATCTCCAACTTTGAACATATCGCTGGCACTTTCAATCTCCTGCCAACCGGCCGCCGGAGAAACGCCACTACGATGCAGTTCGAGGATCCAATCAATAGCACCCTCGAATTCCGGTGTAGTTACATTGGGCTTAGAGCCATCAGCAGTATAAAGGGAAGCACCGTTTTGGTAGATAGCTGAACGGACAAACTGCGTCTTATCACCAAAAGCAAGACCCCACTTAGCACCGTGGGCCTGGGCCTGTTTGGTAGCCTCGGTTAGCTCTTCCCAGGTCCATGCCTCATCGATACTAGTTGGCACCTGGATTCCAGCCGCCTCTACCAAGGTCTTGTTATAGAAGATACCAATGGTATCGGTGTGCCAGGGCAGACCATAAAGCTTGTCTTTGTAAGTGACTGCAGTTTTCATGGCATCCACGAAATCATCGGAATCCGGCCCAAACTTGCCAAGATCCATCAGTGCACCCGCTGAGGCATAGCGCATGACATCTTCCCACTCTAGCCGTACCACATCGGGCATCTGCCGCCCGGCGATATATGCGTCTAGCTTTCCATAGTAGTCGGTTCCACTAGGAGGTAAGATGAGCTCAACCTTAATACCCGGGTTCGCTGCCTCAAACTCGGCAATGCTTTCTCGCATGGAGGCCAGAATAATTGGTTGTCCCCATGTCATATAGCGCAAGGTGACTTCTTTGGCCGCCACTCCGCCAGCTAATACGATACAAAGCAATACCACAAGCGCTGAAATCCGACCAAATCGCTTAAACATATTAATCCTCCTGTCTTTTGTTTGCACTGCTTCTTGTTCCGTCACAACCCTAACCTTTGACCTTTGACCCCCTCTCCCACACTACTTAGGATGGAATTATCCCTTGATCCCAGATAGTGCGATACCTTGGACTAAATACTTCTGAAACGCTATGAAAAGCACAAGCACTGGTAAAATAGCGATAATATTCATGGACATTAGCTCCGGCCAATCCACCCACAAATCCCCTCGGAAGATAGCAAGCCCTAGTTGTACGGTGTACATGCGCTCAGACTCCACCACAATCAATGGCAAAAGGAAATCATTCCAACCATCCATGAATCCAAAGGTTGCCAAAACAGCCAGAGCGGGTTTAGCAAGGGGCAACATGATGTTCCAGAAAATCCGAAATTCAGAACATCCATCAATCCGGGCTGCTTCCATTAAATCTGTGGGCAAGGTCATGAAAAACTGGCGCATTAAGAAAACACCGAAGGCTCCCGAAAGCCCAGGGACAATTAACCCTTGAAAAGTATTGATCCAATTAAATTCAGCAATCATGAGATAGACAGAGATCATGATTACTTGAAAGGGTACCATCAAGGTGGACAAAACTAGCATAAATAGAAAGTCCCTGCCTTTGAATTCGTATTTGGCAAAGGCATAGCCGGCCAATGCGTTCAAGAATACCGCAACTAGTGTGCGCGTAGCGGCCACAAAGGCACTATTGCCGAAGATGCGCCAAAAGGGAACTACCTGCCAAGCCGAAAAGAAGTTCTTGAGTGTAGGGGCACTGGGAAGCAATCGAGGTGGATTTGTAAACACCTCGGTGGCGGGTTTTAGTGCTGTGGACAGCATCCAAAACCAAGGAAACAGCATGGTGATGCTAATAGCAATTAGTAAGCCGTAGACAATAACTTTCTCTAGTGGTGATTGCTCGGTCCGCATCTTGCAGCCCTCCAGGCATGGGTATACCGCGACTATCCCATGTTTTTAGTACTGATCCTCAGTTCCGAAAAACTTCGTCTGAATAAAGGTCAGGAACAAGATTATTCCGAATAACACGTAGGCAATAGCAGCACCATAGCCCATATCAAATCGTTCAAAACTCTCACGGAAAATATACTGCACAATGGTCATGGTGGCATTGCCGGGGCCACCTTTGGTCATGACAAATACCTGATCAAAAACTTGGAAGGACCCGATAATAGCGGTTACTACCACAAAAAAGGTTGTGGGGCGCAGTAGCGGCAATGTTATGTAGATAAAACGTTGCCATCTATTGGCACCATCAATACTTGCAGCTTCATCGATCACCTCAGGAATGCCCTGCAATCCAGCAAGGAAGATCATCATGTTATAGCCGGCCCATTTCCACACACTGAGCATGATGATAACGGGCATAGCAAAGCGTGCATCAGACAGCCAATTCACCGGTGGCATCCCAAATAGCCCAAGAAAATGGTTGATTACACCATAGCTTGAGCTAAACATCCACTGCCACACTAAGGCCACACTGATCATGGATAGAACAGCGGGGAAGAAAAACGTCGCTCTAAAAAAGTTTTTGGCCCTAATCTGTTGGTTTACCAAAAGTGCGAGGGCCAGGGCAGCAGCCGTCTGCGAAGGCACGAACCCTACTACATATTGCGCGGTATTCTTAAGGACTTGCCAAAATAGACCAGTTTGAAAAACCCGCTGATAGTTCTCCAGGCCAATAAAAACCGGGGGAAATAACACATCCCAATGGTGCAGACTCAACCAAAAGGTCCTAAAAACCGGCACGATTACAAACATCAGAAACAGGATCATGCTTGGTAGGATAAACACGTAAGGAATCCATTTGATTTGGGAGTTACGAAACTTTTCGAGAGCCGACGGCCTTATGCCACACCAACATCCTGCAAGCGTAGCACTCCTTTCAGTGGGGACCTAAGTCACACGATGCATCACATCTGTTAATACTATTAATTAATCATTCGTTAAGAAGTTCCTGCTTCTCGGAAATAAAAAACCACGGAAGTATATTCTCCCGTGGTGGGTTAATCGTCCCTTGGTACCGAGTTCTGTATTTTCCCGATAAGGGGATGGAGTAGCCATCCATTCCCAAAATGTTCATATCTATCTCGACCCAACTGGCACCTCCCTCCACACCTGCCACCGGCGGATGCGGCCCTGGGTAACCAGCTTGAAAATAGTTACTTGGCTGCAAGTGAATGATGCTTGGGGTGCATATCCATGGAGCTTTTCCATATAAGTATGGAAAGCTCCGGGCGTAAGACGAGTAGCTAACGTGATATGGGGATGGTAGGGTCGGGGCCTAGATCTACTAGAGCCCTTATATTCTAACGAAAGGCCCGTAACAAGCTGCTTATGTAATGTCATAATCTCCGGTGAAGGTGATACGGCGACAAATATGACCGAAGTGCCAAAATGGCCAATCTCCTGGGCGATGATAGGAAAAGACCCTAGGCCGGCTAGGCTCTCCTCTACGGTCTTTTCTAGATCGCCGTCCGCCGCCGACCATTCAAAGGGCGGGATCACGGTGATGTGAGGCGCCGTCTTCGGTGCAGCAAAACGGCGCCGCCACATCTCAACCTCTACCCGGAAACTCTCCGGTAGCGTGATGCCTATAAAGAAGCTTTCAGTCATTTCCGGGCACTGCCTTTCTTGGAACTAATTCAAGTAGCGACCTCCACCTTGATAGGTGTGTTCACCCACATGCACAGTCACAGTGGTCGGGAATTCCTCGCCATCCATTGTATCGGTGTAGGGCGACTCTTCGATGACTACTTCAATATCTAACACACCAGTTTCACCAAAGTATACTCTGTCTCCTGTATGGGGGTCAGTCTCGGCCTGAGATAAAGGGGTGATTAACTTAACCTCGCCATAGTCTCCGATAAAGGTAAGGGTTTCGTTCCCCCGTATTTCCAGCACCCAGCCCGGTTCTTGGCCAATCGCCCTAAAGTCCACACCTGATCGTTTAGCCTTTTCCCAAGGGGAAAGGTTATCCTCAATTAGATAGGTCTGGTAGCTAGTACCTTCTAGCTCGATAAATGCCTGATCGCCCTTGTTCCAGAACACCGTGAGACCATCTGTGTATTTAGCACCAGATGCCGCCCGCACCTGTGGTAAAATCACCATCCGATTATCCGGAAGTACCAGATACACCGTGTCATCGCCAAAGTATGCAGTGAACTTAGTATCGCCGTCCTGGAAGACATGGCCTGGCAAAAGATTCAGGGACCGCTCAGGACTCTCCTCCGATGCCTCATTAGTTAGCCATAGCTCCATATCCTTGGCATCATCGAAATCCTTGATAGGAAGAGGCTCTGCCAAGGACCACATAACCTCTCCGTCTTTATCGGTGATGGTGGCCCTAACTGCGTAATCCCGCTCAGGATCGATGACATCCCGCTCATACTCCAAAACAAAGGGGATGGGCACTTGCCCCTTAGGCCAGATAATCTCCTCAGCTACAATCACATAGCCATCTTCATCGATTTCCACAAGGGTAACAGTAACACTGCTTTCCGGTGGCAGTGCCATC
>JAAZMF010000091.1 GCA_012798955.1 Bacillota bacterium
GTCGGTGGTGTATCTGAGCCACCCTTAAGTGATCAGGGACGCAAATTTCTCTTGGCTAGCTTAACACAGACATATCGAGATGAGCTGGCGATTTTCCGTGATGTTGTTCACCACCCGGGTTTTTTGGATAAGCTTAATCGGGTCATAGTGGAATTAATGGAATCTGGTAGTGGTTTGGGATCTGAGCCGTCATGGCTTACTCACAATATCAATCCGGACGATGGCATAGTTGATGCGAAAGCCCACGACTTGGCACTTTTACTGCAAGCTTATCAAAGAGAGCTCAACCGACGGGGCCTTACAGATGATAGTTGGGGCTGGGCTGAAGCTTCCGCCGGGATAGTGCAGACAGATTTTCTCCATGATGCCCAGGTCTGGATCGATGGGTTCCAAGGTTTTGCGCCATATGAGTTAGCTTTGATTGCTAGTCTGCTACAAAAAGCAAACCAAGTCACCATCACTCTACGGCTCGATCCCGCCATCTTTTCTAATATCGATCTAGAGTCGGAGTCCCAGGCACGTGATGGAGCGATCAAAGAAGCAATAGCCTGTGCCAGTAGCTATGTTTTTGCACATAGTGCCACAGCTTTGCAGACTCTCATAGACTTGGCTTGGGATCTGGCAGTGCCTTATACTATAGATACTCTTCCTGTACGCACTCAAATCTTAGGTACTCAAATCCAGGGGTCTAGTGGGCTTAGGGGTGAAGCTATCGCGGCACAAGTAGAGCTCTATCGGTTTAGCAATTCCGAAGAACTAGCTTACCTTGAGGATCAATTGTGTAATCCCCCGCTCAACCCTATTCCCCTGGAGGGAGCAATAGAGAGTATTGCCATCGTGCCTCGGGCTAACTACCGTGATGAAGCCATGGTGGTTGCCCGTTTTCTAGTGGGACAAGCCCGAGAACATGGGGTAAGGTGGAAGGATATGGCGGTGGCCGCATCTGATCTTGCTCTATATGGCGAACTACTGGCCGATGTGTTTGATAGTTGGGGAATTCCGTTTTTCCTAGATGAACCGCAATCGGTCCGCTGGCATCCTTTGATGGTCTTTTCAGTGGGGCTCCTTGAGATTGTGTCCACCAAGTGGTCTACCAAAGCCGTTATGCAGGTGCTCAAATCGGATCTGATCGGGGGTGGACGAGCTTGGGTGGATACCTTGGAAAACTATGCTCTGGTCAAGGGAATCGATGGACAGCTTTGGCTTGAAGATAGGGTCTGGGATCAAATGCTAGATGATCTAGGCCTCGAATCCCCGGAGATGGGTATCCAGATAGATGCCCTACGGCGCATTAGGGCGTTTTACGAGAACGTTGCCCATTCCCTACAGGAGCCCATGCTGGGCAGGCATTTAATGTTGCGCCTTTGGACTTTGCTTGAGGATCTTGGCATCCCGGAAAGATTGGACTATTGGATGGGCGAAGGGGCAGTGGCAGGAGGCGGGGCTAGGGACTGTAATCCTGTGACCACTAGCGAATCCAGGGATCATGGGGTGCTAGGCCGAGACCCTGCCGTGGATCACGTGGGGGTGTGGAATCTATGGGTAGATTTGGTCGATGATTTTATCCAAGGCCTGGGGGATGTAGCCTTGACTTGGCACGAATTTGCAGGCTTGATTGAGGATAGTCTAGCTAGTCTTGCTCTTACCCGAATCCCCTTGGGGCTTGATCAAGTGATCGTTACTGCGCCGGCCCGCCTAATTAACAGCGAAGTTCGGGTTCTAGTAGTGGTAGGCGCAGATGAGAAGCACTTAAGATTTGGCGGTGGCGAGGATATCATCGTTAATGATGGTGAACGGGCAATACTTCAGAGGCGAAATTGGCCCCTTGAAACCCAAGGGCGCATCCAGACACAGAAGGAGCCCGAGTTTTGGTACTCACTGTTTACTAGGGCTACAGATAGCCTTTGTATCACCTACTCACTAGCGGATCCAGAGGGAAAAGCCCAAGAACCTGCACCTGTTATCAGGGAGTTATATAGGTTATTGCCCCAGCTTGATGAGGCACGTGCAGACACTGATGGCGAGATAAACTCCGCACTAAGTCTAAGTCCCCTCTCATACCCTTGCACGATTTCTGACGCGGCCGATGCTACCGCTTCCGCCTTAGGACTTTGGAGGGAAGGGCTTGGGGGATCACAAAGTTTTGATCCTGATTTGGCCGATGAAGTGATGGCTATGTATAATTGGCTGATAGGCCTAGATCAGGGGAGAAGGGCCTTAGCTCGCCGTTTGGCGGGACTAAGTTACACCAATGGAGTTCCACCTCTAGGGCGTTCGACTATTCATCGGGTATTTGGCAAAGACTTGCATACGAACGTTCATCATCTGGAGGCCATGGCCCGCTGTCCTTTTGGGCATTTTGCCAGCGGAATCTTACGTCTAAAGGAGCGGGACTTGCTTACCTGGGATGCGCGCCTGGAAGGGATTTTGTGGCATGAAGCTCTGGCAAGATTTATCCGACACCTACAGGCAACAGGGCAAGATTTGGGTATGCTTGAGGAGACAAAACTTGAGACAATGGCCGATGCAATTTGGCAAGAGACAATCAGTGAGCTCGTAGATGATTTTGCCAAGGGCCTAAAGAGCTACGAATACCGTGTGGGTCGCTTACAGCGAGCTTTTCGCAGGGTAATCGGTGTTTTGGCTGAGCATGCCCGTAGAGGACACTTTCGCCCCATTGCCGCGGAGGTGGCCTTTGGTTATGCAGGAGAGTCGGCTTGGCATATAGATTTGTCCGATGGCCGTGGTGTTTATTTGAGGGGGCGCATTGATTGTATCGAGGCGGCTACAGCCGGAGATGTGCTGTATGTTCGAGTTCTAGATTTTAAGAGCGGGACACAAAAAATCAATCTTCCAGATGTCTATTACGGTCTTTCCCTGCAATTGCTGGCGTATTTGGGCTTCTTGGAAAACAGCGCTCCTAGTCTGCTTGCTATGGCTACAGGGGCGGGGGGTGTACCGGCAGAGAGTGTAGTTTTGGCCGGAGCGCTTTATCTGCCTATACATGAGCCATTTGTGAGTCTAGATGGGCCTCTAGAACCGGAAGCTCTGGCCCGAAAGTTGCTAGCCAAGTACAAGATGCAAGGTGTTATTTTGGATGATCTGCAAGTGATAGAACTCATGGAAAATGATCTTAGTGGCTGGTCGAATTTATTACCTTTGGGCAGAAAAAAGGACGGGACCCTCTACAAGGGCTCCTCGGCATATGCCGAGGGGGATATGGAGATATTGACCGCCTATGTTAAACAGCGGATCGGTGAGTTAGGAGAGCAAATTCTACTAGGCAACATAGATATTGCACCCTTCCGGACGGCAAATGCCCGGGCTTGCACATATTGTCCTTACCCGGCCTTATGTCGATTTGAACTGGGTGTGCCCGGTTGTGGCTATCGTTATATTTCAACAATGGCAGGTGCTGACGCCTTAGCATTGATGGGACAAGCTGTAGAAGAGAAGCGAAGTGCCGAAAAGGCAGTGGGAGGTGCTAGGCGTGGGTAGCGTCACTTGGACAGAAGCTCAAGAAGATGCCATTTATACAAGGGGATGCGATATATTAGTAGCGGCAGGTGCCGGTGCCGGCAAGACTGCTGTTTTAGTGGAGCGGGTTATCCAAGCTGTGTTAGCCGAGGAGGATAGCCTTGACATAGAGCGCCTTTTGGTTGTAACTTTTACAGAAGCAGCGGCGACTGAGATGCGGCAGCGTATTCGAGATGCCCTTGCGGCTAAGCTTAGAGAGCAGCCGGATAATGATCGTTTGCACCGGCAGCTAAATCAGCTTCCCTTTGCCTCTATCTCCACCATCCACGCTTTCTGCTCGAAATTGCTGAGGCGGCACTTTTACCACCTAGGCTTGGATCCTAGTTTTCGGATCATGACTGAGCCTGAGGCCAATTTGCTTAGATATGAGACTATCCATGGAGTGTTGGACGAGTGTTATGCCATGGCAGATCCCGATGTCCTTGGATTTATCGATGCATACGGTGGTAGAGATGGTGAAGGGGCAGTTCAGGATCTCATTTTGAAATTGTATTCCTTCCAGATGAGTCTGCCAGAACCCGGGGTCTGGCAGGAGATGATATTGAAGGCCTATTCTCCTAAGTCTCTTGAAGAGCTCTACCGGCTGCCCCTCATGGAGGAGGCCCGGCGCCAAGTCATGCTGACCATTGGCCGAGTGCTTTCCTCGCTGGAGGAGGCCTTAGCCCTATGTAACTTGCCTGGGGGGCCGGAGCCCTATGTAGAACGGCTGGAACAAGAGATTACGGCGGTGCGGGATTTTGCCGATATCATGGACGAAGAGGGATGGGTACATGATGTCGATGGTGGGGAAGCCATTTTTCGACGATTGCCTTCAATCAAACAAGATATGGGTGTTCTTGACGAGCTGAAGACCAGTTGCCAGAGGTTGCGAAATGCTGCCAAAGATCATTGGCAAAAATTGCTGGTCTCCTTTTTTAGTCTAAGTGACCAGGAGATTGCCCAGGAGCTAAACCGTCAAAGATCTATTTTGGAAATCATGTTTGCATTGGTCAATCGATTCACTGATGCTTACAGGGATGCCAAGGGGAAGCAAGGGATCCTGGATTTTGCCGATTTGGAGCAGCTGGCTTTGAGACTATTGACAAAGCCACGGGAAGGTGGCGGACTTGGGCCATCTTCGGTGGCATTAGAGCTTGAAGACCAGTTCGATGAGGTACTCATAGATGAGTATCAAGATACCAATGAAGTGCAAGATTGCATTATGGCTATGGTCACTGGAGCCCATGATCACGGACCTGGTTGCGTTCCCCGGTTCATGGTTGGAGATATTAAGCAGAGCATTTATGGATTTCGCTTGACGGAACCTAGGCTATTTCTTGACAAGTATACGGGATTTTCGCCCCGTGCGGGGGCGCCGCAAAGGCGCATTGATTTGGCCACCAATTTCCGTTGCCGAGGGGAAATCATCCACGGCGTGAACTATGTCTTTCGGCAGTTGATGGCCGTGGGTGTGGCGGGTATGGAGTATGACGATGAAGCTGAACTTAGACAAGGGGCCCATTATCCTGAAGTTACAAGCCAAGTGAAGGAATTTGTGGAAGTTGCTGCTGCCGCCGAGCTAACAGATCACGTATTGGCTGAATCGGGATATGAAAAGGAGCATGGGGCTGAATCGGCGCCTCGCCTGGAATTGTATGTGCTGGAATCCAAGCAGGAGCAGGGCTTTTCCGAGAAGACGGAAAGCGACTTGGCGCAAGCTGGGTCTGAATCTAGCCATGGCTCAGATGTGTGGGATGATGAGTTGGAGCGGCTAGAGCGGGAAGCTTGGCTGATGGCCTGTCGCATTCAGCAAATGGTGGGTCAAGATCCCAACCTAAGACCCCACCTTGTTTGGGATAAGTCAGCTAAGGCATATAGGCCTGCAGAGTATAGGGATATTGTGATTTTGCTACGCTCCGTCAAGAATCGGGCCAACCAAGTCATGGAGATCCTCCGTCAGGCAGGTATTCCGGCCTATGCAGATCTAGACACGGGGTATTTTAGTGCTGTTGAGATCAGATTAATGGTCGCGCTCCTACAGGTATTAGATAACCCTAAGCAGGATATTCCCTTGGCTGCTGTTTTGCGAGCACCTTGGTTTGGCCTAACCCCAGAGGAGCTAGTGGCCATTCGCCTAGCCGCGCCTCGGGGCAACTTCCATGATGCAATGTTAGTGGCATCTAGGGCAGATAGTCAGCTTGGAGAAAGACTAAGGGACATTAATGCTACACTCGATACTTGGCGTACCATGGCCCGTAGGTTATCCTTAAGCAAGTTGATCCCATATCTATACAGGGAAACGGGATTTTATCATTATGCCGCTACCATGCCCAAAGGTGAGCAAAGACAAGCAAATCTCAGGGGATTACATGATAGGGCCAGGGAATTTGATCAATTTGCCCTGCAAGGCCTGTCTCGATTTGTGGATTTCTTGGAGCGACTGCAAAAAGATGATAATTTAGGGGAAATAAAGCCCCTGGCCGAGGGCGCAAACGTTGTTCGGGTTATGAGCATGCATAAGAGCAAAGGTCTTGAATTCCCCATAGTTTTCTTAGCAGATTTGGGCAAGGGTTTTAACCTACAAGATCAAGTACAGGATATCCTGTTTCATAAAGAGCTAGGTCCTGGGCTTAAGGTTGTAGATCCCGAGAGACGGCTCAAGTATAGCGCTTTTGCCTATCATGTGATCAAAGGGCGGATGCATCGGGAAACTTTGGCAGAAGAGATGCGCATCCTATATGTGGCCATGACACGGGCTAGGGAGACTTTGATTCTGGTGGGAAGCCAAGGCCCTCTAGATAGGTGGTGCGGGACATGGTCAAATGCCGCCACTATCTCGGGATGGCAACTACCTGATGATTTTGTGATCTCCGCAGGTAATTATCTAGATTGGCTTGGTCCGGCCCTTTCTCGTCACAGAGATGGCGTGGCCATCTTAGAAGCTGGTGGTGTAGAGCATGATGGAGGGCCGTATTTGTGGCAGGATTCCGAGGTGTTCAATGATCCGTCTAGGTGGTTTGTCTGGCTAGAGGGTCAGTCAGATGCACTCAGCTGGTTTGATACACAAAGGCAAGGGCAAAGACAAGCTACCATTCCGTGGGACAGAGTGGCAGAGTTGAGATCTGTGCGCTCTGAAACACTGACTAAGGAAAGGGCCGCCAGATTTGGCGAACAGCTCATATGGCAATATCCCTATCAAGCCCTAACCAGCTTGCCTGGGAAAATCTCAGTGACGGAGTTAAAAAACTGGAATCAAGTGGCTGCCATGGCCGGGGGAATGGATGTGGAGCCTAGAATTGCTACTTTGGGCTTTACAGGTGATGCTGATGAACATGGTCAGAGAACAGGTCGTAAAGGGACTATGTATCAAGCTAGGCGACCGAGGTTTGTCCTCGCTGAGCATGAAAGAGTTAGCGCCGTTGAGCAAGGTATGTGGACACACACTCTGCTACAGTGCCTGGATCTTACAAAGGATCTAAGTAACAAGAACGTGCTAGAGGCAGAAGCCCAACGTTTGGTTGAGCAGAGGTTCCTGACTTTCGATCAGGTGGCTAGTGTGGATTTGGAATCTATTGAGCTATTCTTTGGAAGCAGTCTGGGGCAGCGATTGTTGGCCAATCCCCAATCAGTGTGGCGGGAGCTTCCGTTTACAATGGCGCTCCCTGCTGAGGAAGTTTATGGTGCTATAGCCATGAGTGGCTTTAGCAAGAAAGCTCAAAGATATGAGGGGCAATCTCAAACAGAAGTACAACCACAAGGAAATGAACCACTAGCAAATGACCGGGTAATCATCCAAGGAGTCATAGATTGCCTTGTACAAGAACCTCGGGGCATCTTGCTAGTAGATTTTAAGACCGATCGGGTCACTCAAGCCGGTGCCACCCGTGCGGCCTTGGAGTATCGGGTGCAAATGGAACAATACTGTCAAGCGGCCCGTGCCATATTTGGGCAAGATGTCCGAGAAGCGTATTTATACTTCCTTCGAGGGAAGGTAGCTGTCCCTATGGCGATATCCAGCCCCAAAGCTTGATTATCCTCCCGCCAAGATAGGCAGTGTAAGATTACCCTGGGGCAAGATATGCACCGAGCCTTTGCGAGGCAAGGTATTATCAAGCCAGTCTATGGCTGCTTGGATGGAGGTATGGGGAACCATACCCGTCTTCAAGGCCAGTTCACTGGGTAAATCACTGACCAAAGCAGTGGGGTAATGCCCTGCTATCTGGCGCATGGTGTATGCGATAAAGCCTGGCACAGTAAAACCTGTTCTTAGATCGGTCTCCATTGTCTCAAGATCGGGATAATCTAGCCAAAGGCTGAATTCACTAGCCCCGGTTCCGTCCATGCACTGGGCTACTAGAATTAGCCCACCGTCAGGTTTTACCGCCTCTGCACCGTTGATTAGGGCTTTTATCGACTGATATAGATTAATATCTAGAGGATACCCCCCTGGAGATGCAATTACTAGATCGGCTGTTGTTTCTAGGGTAGCACCATACTGCTTTGCCACAAGCTTGGTACCAATTTGCCAAGCACTATCCCAATCACCTCCGACAATCGCTACCGTATCCCCACGGGCTCCAGGGATGGCATTAACCAGGAATGTGGGCTCAGCAAGGGCGGCGATCTCCATCATGTCGTGGTGCAAAGGGTTTGAGTCTAATATCCCTGAACCATAGCTAGCGCCTGCGTCCAATAGCATGCAGTGGTTCGCCTGAATGGTTTCATAGGCGGCAACGCCTGGCAAGATGGATTTGCGGCCACCACTAAAGCCCGACATGAAGTGATATGTAATCCCACCGGTGAGGATGCGGCAATCTGCTTGGATATAGTGGCGATTTAGTGCGATGGGAGTGCCCCTTGTGGAGTCGCCCACGGCCACTAGATCCTCTGGGTTCTGGCAATCATGGTTGATCACCTTTAGGCGCCTAGCGAGTTCCGGTGAGACTAGATTCCGGATCTCGCTTTGCGTAAGTGGTCGATGGGAGCCTATGGCTACTATAACGGTAATCTGGTGATCTTTGATACCTCGCCAGTTTAGTACCTTCAGGATCTGCTCCAAAATAGTGCTTGTTGGAATCCATCCCCTCGTAATATCGCTGATTACGATGGCTACCTGATTACAGGGCCGGATCCTGTCGGCCAAGGGAGTAGTATGATCAGTAGGATGCCAAAGCACGTCCCAAATGGCCTTCGCTGGGTCTATTGGCTCTGGGTTTGGGGACTCTATGACTTGAACATGGCGCCTTGTGGATATCTGCCATGGCAAAAAACTCGTGCCATATGGTATGTTAATCGTTTCCATGGAATTGGCCGTGTGGTCCCCTATCTGGGAAACCCCCAGGCCACCACCTCCTACGGGGTTATGATGTGCCCAAAGCATTCCGCAATTTTTCCGTAAATCCTGCTATGTCAATAGTCCGTAAATCCTGCTATTGACTACATAGAAAAACCATGGTAGAATTCCGTCAAGAGGTTACGAAGAGTCTAGCAGAGCATAGCAGAGCAGAGACGAGTAGCCATGGGGCCGGGGGGTGCCCATGGATTAGGTGGGGGTCTGGTGTCAGTTTTTAGATCCTCTACATAAGACATAAGTGGCATCTGTATGGTGCCTCTGTGGTGATCTCGTACCCGCTCGCGATGTGAGCGGGTTTTTGCGTCCGTCACAAGCACAACAATGAGCTAGCAGAGACGAGGAGGAGTAGAGATGAGTAGACCGTTGGCAACCGGAAAGGTACAGAAAAGTGGTTTAAGAACTGTGGATTTGGCCATTGTCGCCATGCTAATTGCTGTTGGTGCAGTGTTACGAGTGGCATCACCACCTTTGGGGACCATTACCCCCAATTGGATGATCAGTCTATATGTGCTAGCCATTATGCTAGTTAGGCCAAACTTGCGACAGGCAATTGGCATCGGGCTTGTGGCTGGGGCCGTGTGCGTTCCCACGTCTAAGGCCCCCATTCCCTGGGTTACTTTAGTAAGTGAACCGGTAGGTGCTTTGGTGGCTGCTTTACTGCTCAATTCACTATCTGGCATATCGGATAAACGCTTTCCCTTCAAAGCCTTCGCCATTGGGGTTATGACAACTATTGCTAGTGGGACGGTTTTCGTGTTTGTAACTAAGCTTCTGATTCCCCAAAAAGCAGTTGTGGCAGTGATGATGGGAACTGTGGGTATCACGGCCTTGGTTAATAGCGTGGTTGCTCAGCTCTTGTATTTCCCCGCTAAACGCATGATCAATCTAAAAGGGGCCGAAGCAGATGAACCCCGTTATTGATAGAGGGTCGCAGCCGATGCACCCCATTATCGAGCTACAAGATGTTAGATTCCGCTATCCAAGGGCCAATCACGATGCTTTGAGAGGCGTCTCGTTCTCGGTGCCACCCGGTGCTTTTCTAGGCATCACCGGCCCCACCGGAGCTGGGAAAACTACCCTTTGCCATTGCCTAAACGGATTAGTTCCCCACCATACCGGTGGGGAACTGTTGGGGATGGTTGCTATAGATGGGATGGACGCTCCCACATTTTCCCCGGCAGAGCTAGCTCGAACTGTTGGTAGTGTTTTTCAGGACCCCGATGGTCAACTGGTTGCGGAGACAGTGGAAGAAGAGATTGTGTTTGGTATGGAGAATATGGGTCTTACGAGGTCTGAGATGGAAGAGCGGTTAGTGGAAGTCTTAGCCTTAGTTGGTCTTGAGTCCCAAAGATATGAGCAAAACCGCATTTTGTCCGGTGGGCAAAAGCAACGTTTAGCAATTGCGGCGGCCTTGGCTATGGCCCCCAAGATATTGGTGCTAGATGAACCAACGTCTGAGCTTGATCCCAAGGGGACCCATGATGTCTACCAAGCGCTAAAGATGCTCAGCAGACGTGGTATTACTATCTTGATTGTAGATCACAAGGTTCAGGTGATGGCAGAGTATGTCCACGATATGCTGGTAATTGCCGGTGGCGAGATCGTGGCCCACGGACCCACCCATCAGGTTTTGAGGCAGGATCTATCGCAATATGGCGTGGCAAACCCCGCTGTAAGCAAATTTGGCCGCCAACTAATTGCCAGGAATCTGTGGCTTGGGGATGTCCCAGTGACGATGGAAGAGGGTCTCGGTGTCCTGGAAGCGTTGCGTGGGCAAACGGCATCTGGAATGGGACAGCAAGGGATGAATGGGGGTTAGGCATTGCTGGAGATAGTGGGATTAGTCCAAGACTACGGAGGAAAACGTCATGTGCTTAAGGGGGTAGACTTGTCTATCTCTTGCGGTGAATTGGTGGCAATTGTCGGGGAAAATGGTGCAGGTAAGACTACGTTGGTCAAGCACTTTAACGGATTACTCCGCCCCTCCCGAGGAGACGTCAGGATAGATGGGAAATCCATTAAAGATACCCCTGTTAGTCAAGTTGCCCGGAATGTCGGATATGTATTCCAGAACCCCGATCATCAGATATTCCATGACACTGTTTGGGGGGAAATTAGCTTTGGGCCCCGTCAACTAGGTCTTGGTGAAGAGGAGATAGAGCGTAGGGTATACCAAGCCATGGTAGCCGTAGGGTTAGTAGCCCATGCCCAGGATTACCCTATGGCCCTTAGCCGGGGGACACGACAGCGGATTGCTGTGGCCTCGGTGATGGCCATGGGCTGTCGCCTGATTGTACTTGATGAACCCACTACAGGGCAGGACTATTATGAGGCACAGCAGATTATGCAACTAGCCAATGAACTACGGACCCATGGTACAGCAATCGTGTTTGTCACCCATGACATGGAATTGGTGGCGGAACATGCTTTGCGAGTGGTGGTGATGGCCAAGGGAGAGATTCTACTCGATGGCCCTCCACAGCGGGTATTCGGTGAAACCCAAGTTTTGGAACGTGCCCATATCATGCCACCCCAGATTACGCAACTTGGTCATGCCTGGAATCGAACTACGTATCTTGACTCCACATCGCTGGTCCAGGCGGTGGCAGGTACAATGGACAAAGGGGAGAGGGTGTTAGCTGTTGGTTAAGGTATTGGGATATGTGCCGGGAGTATCAATAATTCACAACATGCATCCCTTAACCAAACTGATTTGGTTGATGGGTGGTCTAGTTCTCTCCCTATTGCTAGGAGTTAGAGGGTTAGCCATTGGCGTAGTGGTGATATTTGCCATGGCCGAGTATACTGGGGTTTGGTCACCGTCAAAGGGCTACTATCAATTCTTGCTGTTTTTCGCTGGAATAGTAGTTGTGCTTTCCTTATTGTTTACAAAGGAAGGCACTGCGTTTTGGTCGGATTTCTTAGGAACCTTAGCTCCGACAGATGAAGGGTTATATATTGGCTTTGTCACAGGGTTAAGAATGGTCTTTGTGGCAGGAGTATTTCCAATCTTTCTAGGGACAACCGAGCCCCGGGATATTGTCACCACTTTGGTGGAAAATCTCAAGGTGCCTTACGACTACGCTTTCATGTTCACCTCTGCCCTACGCTTTGTTCCGATATTATTGGAGGAAATTGATCTCATCGATCAAGCTCAACGGGCCCGGGGGTTTCAAGTAAGCGGTAGAGGGCCACTAGCAAGATTACGGGCTTATGGTCCGATTGCAGTGCCACTAGTGATTTCTTCTCTGGCTAGAGCCGAAAACATGGCTGTTGCCATGGAAACCCGAGGCTATGGTAGTGGCCCTCGCACATACTATTACAGTGCTCCCATGGTCTTAGGTGATATCTTTGCATTAGGTTTGTTATCTGTTTTGATTCTAATGACAGCACTACAATAACCCATAACAAGTATTGCTAGTTGAAAAATAGAGAATTGTGTACTACAATAATCGGGCGGTGCTTTCGAGGAAGCATCGCTTTATCTTTGACCGTAGAGATAGGAGGGTTGTATCATGTTGCTATTGGAAGATAGATATGTGAAATTGCTGGGCTCGGCACTGGCTCTAATTTTAGGGCTAACAACCGTCATGATGGCCATAGCCGCGGCAGGCATGCCTCAAGTGGAAGTGGCAAGAGAAGCCAGGCCTAGAGGGGAGGCAACGACAGCCCTTCCCGATCAGAAGACGGATGTGGCTACTTTGTCTAAGGGGGGTACACCCCAAGGCAAAGACGATGTGGCACCCAAAACACCGCCGGTGGCACCTGCACAGGTCAAGACCAGTGGCGGGGAGGCCAACCGTGATGCTAGGTCTACCCAGAGTACTGCTAATAATGCTGGGACAAGTATCTCTCAAGGAGATATTTGGCTCTTGGCCCAGGTAATCCACGCTGAAGGTCGCGGTGAGTCTCTTCAGGGGCAGGTGGCTATTGGGGCCGTATTGCTCAACCGAGTACGGGACGGTCGTTTCCCCAATTCCCTGGCAAGCGTGGTGTATGAGCCTGGTGCGTTCTGCACTGTGACTGATGGTCAGATCTATCTGACGCCAGACGCGACGGCCTTGGAAGCGGCTCGTTTGGCTGCTAGTGGATGGGATCCCACAGGGGGCGCACTTTACTTCTACAATCCAGCTCGCACCACTTCTCGGTGGATCTACAGCCGACCAGTGATCAACCACATAGGTCGTCACGTTTTTGCCGCTTAACATGAAGTTTGCATGGAACTAACATGTAAACGTAAATCAGATAAGATAATAAGAGCCGCGGGTAATGTACCTGCGGCTCTTGATGATCTAGGAGAAGACCTTGGAGAAGGAGAAAGCTGGCGATAGCTGAAAATAACAGGTAGTAAGGTAAAGGGTAATCAGGTCTGACATGGATATATATAAAGTAGGTGTCTAAGCCCACTTTAGTTGATTCTGTTATTTATGGATGTAAATCTTTGGGAGGGTGGATAATGACCGAGGGCAAGGTTATCGGATTGGTCGAGAAAGCGTATGGCATGTTACCCCTAGGATCAATCAAGCCTCTGGGATGGCTCAGGCAGCAGTTACAGGTGCAGGCAGATGGTTTGTCGGGACACATTGACGGATTCTGGGATGATCTAGGCCCGGATAATCAGTGGTTCGGCGGTGATAAAGAGGGGTGGGAGCGGGGTCCATACTATGCTGATGGCGTGCTCCCCTTAGCTTACTTACTAGATGATGAAAGATTGAAGGACAAGGCCCAAAAATGGGTAGAGGCTTTTTTGAGCGGCCAACAGGAAAACGGATGGATTGGTCCAAGACAGGGCCTTTTGGGAGCTCGTACTTACCCGGAATATGATCCGTGGCCGGTGTTTATCGTTTTTAAGGTGTTGACCCAATATCATGAGGCCACCGGCGATGAGCGGGTGGTTCCGGTTATGCTAGACTTTTGCCGCTATCTGGAGGGTGCTCTTTTAGAGCGCCCCTTAGAGTCTTGGGCTAAGTTTCGATGGGGTGATTTTCTACTTAGTCTGCATTGGCTGTATGAGCGCACTCAGGAGGACTGGCTATTGGAGTTGGGGGAGCGAATCAGGCATCAGGGCTATGATTGGCAGGAGCATTTCACCAACTTCCGCTATCAACGAAAGCAGACCAATATTGCCCTGGAGCACCACGTGGTCAATAACGCCATGGGTCTTAAGACACCCGGGGTGTGGTATCGGCAATCTCGTGGGGAAAGCGACAGAAAAGCAGTCTATATTGGCATAGACAATCTGGATCGATTCCATGGCCAGGTAACGGGAGTGTTCACAGGCGATGAACACCTTGCCGGCAAGAATCCTTCTCAGGGGACGGAGCTCTGCGCTGTTGTGGAGTACATGTTTTCACTAGAGCAATTGGTCTCTATTCTTGGGGCCCCCAATCTTGCCGATCGATTGGAGCGGATTGCTTTTAACGCCTTGCCCGCCACCTTTACTCCAGACATGTGGGCACATCAATATGATCAACAGGTTAACCAAGTGATCTGTAATGTGGCAGAGCGGGAATGGAGTAATGGGCCCGACGCCAACATCTTTGGCTTAGAGCCGAACTTTGGCTGCTGCACTGCGAATATGCATCAAGGTTGGCCTAAGTTTGTTAGTAGCCTTTGGATGCGAGCACCCCAGCATGGATTAGCGGCAGTGACATATGGACCCTCCCAAGTCACCGCCCGGGTGGGGGAAAGCGGACAAGAGGTTAGCATAGTGGAAGAAACCGACTACCCCTTCGACGAGACAATCGTGTTTACAATCCAGACGGCTAGAGCCGTGACATTTCCCCTCAGTTTGAGGATACCGAGCTGGGCCCAAGGTGCCACTCTTACCTTGCCAGACGGAGAAGTACAGTCATTGGCGTGTCAATCATTCTACACATTAACCAGGGAATGGCGCCCCGGTGATCGGCTAGTACTGGTATTGCCAATGGAGATAGAAACGGAACGCCGGTATCAGGGTTCGGTGGCCATTAGCCGTGGTCCTTTGGTATATTCCCTAAAAATCGGTGAGAGCTGGAAGCACATCGGTGGGGTGCAACCCCATGCCGATTGGGAGGTTTACCCAACTACATCTTGGAATTACGGGTTGATAGTGGATACAGATAATCCTAGCCGTTCTATAAAGATTAACAAGAAGGCTGTAGGGCAAATGCCATTTTCGCCGGAGGGGGCCCCGATTGAGCTGAAGATCATGGGACGCTTGGTGCCGGAATGGCAATTGGAGGCCAATTGGGCCGGGACCATCCCCCAAAGCCCTACTCGCTCTAAAGAGAGAACAGAGAGGCTCACACTTATTCCCTATGGCTGTACGAATTTGCGAGTGACGGAATTCCCTCTACTATTGGAGTAGGCGAGGACGTTAGTTTAGGATATACTGAGGGTGGGTATGGTATCATTGATGCGCCCTATGGGCGAAAGGGGTTAAATACATGCCACATATCGATCCTCGCCGTAAGAAAAACTTGCTCTCTCGCTTAAGCCGAATCGAAGGGCAGGTGAGGGGCATCAGTAGAATGATTGAGGAAGATCAGTATTGTATCGATGTGCTTAATCAGATATCGGCTGTGCGCTCTGCCCTAAATAGTGTGGGGCAAATCATGCTAGAGGGGCATATAAAAGGGTGTGTTACTGATGCCATTAAGCATGATCGGGGAGATGCCTCCATCGATGAGTTAATGCAAGCTATCAGGAAGTACACCTTTTGAATGGGATTATTTCAAATGTTTTGAGGGGGTCAACACATGCGGGTGGAGGTAAATTGGGTAGAAGGTATGGAATTTAGGGCAGAAACCGGTTCCGGTCATACATTGACCATGGATGCACCGGCCGATGGCGGTGGGGCTGATTTGGGTGCAAGACCAACCGAGCTTCTATTGGCCGCTATTGGAGGCTGTACGGGCATAGACATCGTGAGTATCCTGCAGAAGATGCAGCAACCCGTTGATGGTGTTAAAGTTAAGGTCCAGGGGGATAGAGCAGACGAACATCCCAGGCGGTTTACTCAGCTTCAGTTGCACTATGTTGTCAGTGGTAAGGGTTTGACTGAAGAACGGGTTCGACGAGCGGTACAGCTTTCCACAGAAAAGTATTGCTCTGTATTACATTCCATGAATGCTAGCTATGAGTATGATTTTGAGATCATCGAGGCCTAGTGTGGGTTTGAGACAACAACAGGGGAGGCCTTGGGTGATTGCCCAGGGGCTCCCCTTCATGCCTTTCTAGAGTAGGCAAGTCAAAGAGTTACAGGCTTGCCTGTTTGTGCAGATTCGAGGATGGCAAGGCCTAAAGCGAGACTCTTCTTGGCTTCGATTGGGTCTAATGGATAGGGGGAGTTATTGACAATACATTCGATGAAGATGCGATCCTCTTCAAGGTACATATCGAGATATTCCGGTTCATAGATTTGCGGCTCGCCGTCAAGGGGGTATACAGTAATGGATCCGCCCTGACCTGTACGAAGCACTCCCTTAGTCCCCAAAAGACCTGAATCTAGCCAGCTCGTTGAAGATGACCATGAAGCCATGATTTGGCCAATTCCACCCTGGACGAATTTGAGTACACCTACAACGTTATCTTCAATGGTCACATCGGGTAAGACTGTCTTTGCATGGCCTGTAACTTCAGTGACATCTCCCACAACGAATCGGAGCCAGTCAAGATTGTGGGTGGTCTGCTCTGTTAGCATGCCGCCACTGGCTGACTGATCCTTGAGCCAAGGAGCCGGTGGGATGGGACTCATTCTGGCGATCCAAGCCATGGTAATCTCGCCTAGTTCACCTCGCTGGACAATGTCTTTACACATCTGGGCCCAAGGTGAGAATCTGAGGCAATAGCCAATACCCAGGAGTCGGTCATTGGCCTTGGCAGCCTCGATCATGGCATCGGCCTCCTCTAACGAAAGGGCCATGGGTTTCTCGCAAAAGACGTGTTTTCCGGCGTTGAGAGCTGTGACAGTAATTTCCCGGTGACTATCGGGAGGCGTACATACCCATACCGCATCTGCTAGGGAAAGGACCTCGTGGTAATCTGTAAAAGCTTCGCAGTTGGCGAGCTTAGCTAGTTTCTCTGCCCGTTCAGGGATAATGTCTACTGCTGCCACAATCTTGGCATTGGGGATCTGCATAAGTTTGTTGGCGTGGTTGTTACCAATACCACCACATCCAACAAGGGCAATCTTAGTCATGCGACACACCTCACCTCTGTTGTTGTACACACATGAGTTACTAATTCATGTTAGAGTGGAAGTTTCCTCCTTGGTTGGGTCAAGGGGGTATTGGTGATGGGATCTGATGGAGGCAAAGGGATATGGCCATGCTAGGTAGAATTCATGTTTTAGGAAAAAGGAGGTATTCTTATGTCGAGATTCTCTGTAGAGAGCTGTACCTTCCATGGGCTCAAGGCTCTTACACTAAGGGATGCAGAAAGCGGATGGGATAGCATATTAGCAGTAGAATGGGGAAGCAATCTAGTAAGCTTGGACTCTACCCGGGATACCCGGGATCAGCTTAGGATCCTGCGAACGCCCAATAGCTTAGATGATCTCAAAGAGAAATCAGTGGGATGGGGTTTTCCTATACTCATGCCACCTAATCGTATTGATCAGGGCAAGTTTACCTTTAATGGGCGGGATTACGTCTTTGATATAAATGAAGCAGGCACTTATCATATCCATGGCCTTGTTCATAATTTGCCTTGGCGAGTAATCTCTACAAGTACAGACGGGGCCGCAATGGTGACAACGGCCATCAGATCCGATGATCACCCCAGCATCAAGAAGTCTTATCCCCATTCCTTTGAACTAAGAATGACGTTCTCACTTAAAGAGTCCAGAATGGACTTCATCGTAGAAGCGGAGAATTTTGGGTCAGAGCCTATGCCCTTTGGTATTGGTTTTCATCCATACTTCAATGTACCTTTGAGTCCCACAAGTTCCAAGGCTAACTGTACTGTACAGGTGCCTGCTAGGCAGGTGTGGGAATTGGCCAATTTTGTTCCCACTGGTAAGCGGTTACCTGTGACAAGCGGCCAAGACTTGCGTGAACCTGTTCAGCTATCTACTGTGATGCTTGATGATGTATATACAGATTTAGAGCTAGCTAATGGGGTTAGCGTGGTGGAGCTTAAGGATAATGGCGCCGATATCACTGTAAAATACGGTGCCGGCAGTGAATTTAAGCATTGGGTGATTTGGACGGGGAGGAGCCCAGAGGATCCATTTGTATGCCTTGAACCCTACACCTGGGTGACTAATGCACCGAATCTGGATCTGCCCCATGATGAGACGGGCCTCATCGTCCTTGGGGGAGGAGAAACTTTCACCGGTCGCATGTGGGTAGAGATCCTAAAATAGTTTCTAAAGGGTTACGTCGTCCATGGATTTCGGGTTTTTCGCTTGGGTCAGGGAATCCGAACCACTAAGTGAAGTGCCTAAATCCGGATGGGCTATGCAACCCATGATAAGGGGTACATGGGCGACATAAAGATCGTTAAATAGTACATGCACCCAAAAAGAAGCCATCATAGCGAAGGCGACCCGGCGGTAAGGGGTATTGTCCACAAATAGTGGGTAGATTACCATGCTAGCCATCCATCCGAAAAACAATACAAAACCAACTAGGCCCCAGCCTACCATGACAAACAAATACATGTTATGGGGGCTGCGGGCTTTGAAATATCCTTCTGGACGGTAGGTTTCATAGATTGCTCCATATTGACCGGGACCAATACCAAAGATAGGGTGTTCTTTGATCATATTCCACGTGACTTCATAGATCTCTAGCCGACCTGTGTTGCTAGAGTTAGTGCTTACATTGACAATAGATGCGACCCGCCTAGATAGCCCAGGAGACTGGCCAATAACCACTATCACCAGTACGCCAAGGGCGATAATCAATTTCCAATGCTTCTTGATGAGCTGTTTATCCATGGCAAATACAAGCAGTACAGCCACCAAGGTACCTACCATGGAGCCCCGGGAGTATGTGACAAAGATGCCAAGCAATGATGTTATACTGGCTAAGAGGTAGAGCCAGCGGTAACGGGTTTCATACAGGAAAAAGCCAATTCCCCCAGCTACACCTGCTTCCAGCATAGCCGCAAGACCATTGTCGGCCATGCCCAATACATTGCCTCTCCTGCCAAAATTCGCTAGTATGGGTATCGAGCCCCACCAGATGTTAAGCCGTAGCTGGTGGCTGATAATCACGACCAAGCCTAGGACACCACACCCCAAGACAATTGCCCTAAGAAAATCACGGGGCCGAACAATGCCCCATCTACCTAGGGCACAAATCACTATGAATACTATGGGTATGGGCATGTTGATGAAGGCCGCCGTCTTATCCGGTGCAAGCAAGGCACTGATCACGCCAGTGATGGCTAGGGCCACAATAGCTCCCCGGGTGGTACGATGGGACCTAATACTACCTGCTATTTCCTTGCATTTGGTCAGCAAAATACCGTAATAGACAAGCCCTAGCGCCGGGGTAAAAGGTAGGGTAAATCCCCAACGGGTGTCACGATGGCGTGGATCCATATTTTGGTCTTCCTCTCCGTACAGGGACTAGATCTAAATAGCCTTCTAGATTGATTTCGCTATCGGCGGTGAAGTTGCCTTCTTGGGGATCTGTTTTCTTTGTAGACAGAAAACAGATGTGTTCGGCTAGAATTTCTCAGTAGGATAGGCAGCGACATCCTTGGATCATAACGGAGGATCGTGTAGTTTTATGGCGAATGAACAAGAAGGAAGGTGGTGCAGTATGGAGGAGACATGGTATGGACCGGCACTAACACAAATGGCGCATTACCTAGGTAAGGCGCCGGGAGCCATTTTAACACTTGTTATAGGTGCCATTGCCGTTAGGATAATTCGCTCTATAGTGGCCCGCACTACATCGGCTACCCATATCGATCCCACGCTAGCTAGTCTGCTACAGTCTGGTGTGGGCTTTGTGGGATGGGTTTTTGTGTTAGCTGCTGTTACGGCATCCCTAGGCATGCAACAGGTATCACTGGCTTTAGGTGGTTCTGTAGCGCTGGTAGCTATGGCACTAGCCTCAGGCATGAACTCAGTTACTCAGGATCTTCTGGCGGGGGTTTTTCTGATCGCCGATG
Source organism: Bacillota bacterium (assembly GCA_012798955.1). GTDB lineage: Bacteria > Bacillota > Limnochordia > DTU087 > DTU087 > JAAZMF01. The sequence goes on from JAAZMF010000091.1 coordinate 19,982, forward strand.
ATGATTTTCGAGTGGGGTATAAGGTAAAGACAGGCTCCCTCGAAGGTATGGTTGAGTCGGTGACTATCCGCAAGACCAAGATTCGGGATGAGGAGGGCGTCTTGCATACAGTGCCTAATAGGATAATTGATAACGCGACATATACTCTGCTTGATCGAAACCATGAAGAGGAAAACCAGCTAAGTGGCAGTCGATTGCGTTCTAGGTTTGCCCAGCGTGAATAGGGAGAATCCTAGTTTCAAATAGCCGAGGCTTGTCCCATTGCTAGGGTTTGCCTCGGCTTCTTGGTTTCTAGAACTTAGCGGTGGACTTGTCCATTGGTGTAGTACACCCACATAACTAGATTGATAAAGGAAAGTCTATAGCTGAGCGAGACTATAGAGCCCACTAGCTAGTTGCGCGGTGACTAGTTTCTTGATGGGAATTACTTGGTAAGGGTGATTTTCCTCGATTTCCCTCGCGATTTTCTGTAATGCCTCATCTACTTCCCTGGCTACTTGGGAGAACGCTTCTTTGTCACCACTAGATTCCTTAGCACACCAGTGCCCAAGACGGGCCAGCATGCCGTATTGAAGCATTCCATAGAAGCGGGTAATCACCAAGTTATCGAACAGCTCCGCGGTGGTGGCCGATCGATCGTTTTCTTTTTGGCTTTCAATCCAGGCTGTTTGGGCCCTTAGTCGCTGAGGGGTCTTGTTAATGTAGTCACCTAAGGCCGCACCGAAGGGGGCCCCATCGGTATCTGGTAACTGGGCAAATCGCGAGGCAAGAAAATTATACATATCTTTTTGCAGCTCCACTGACTGCAAGAGGGCATCGGAACGGGGCACATTTGTCGATGTAGTATCATCTATAGAAGGATGATAGAAATAGGGTAGTTCCGATACAAGGGCAAAGGTATCATATTTGGCAGCGTATTCGGCGCTGGACGCACCGGCCATGACCCCGGCCGCCGGGTCACCCTCCATGTATTTACCAAAATAATCATAGGCATCGGTGGCAGTAGTTAGCTCATAAATGGCTTTGGCGTATGTCTTGGCCCATGGAACTTCTGGCTCGCCTTGGCTCAAGGGGATGCCAAGATCTGTGATAGCCTTGTGGAGGTCAGGGTATAGAGAGGCTAGGGGTTTATTTATATAATAATAGGCACCACCGAAGCCAGCATTATGAAGCGAGTATAGGAAGTGGGGCTTAGCCATATCTATGAGCCGCATCAATGCTTGTGTTTCCGGTAGCGGTGAGTCGAACCGAAGGGTTTTGTACTCGATGGGGAATGTCCATTCTACTTGATCTTTACCGGCCGGGCGATAGAAGTTTTTTGCATAGGTATAGACATCAAAGGGGCCTTTGAACCAGCCTTCATTGAGACGCGTACCATCGGGATCTATGCATTTAACTAGATAAAAGGTGCAATCCAGCTGTTTTCTCAATTCCTCATCTTTGGCTAGCGTTTCAGCTAGATAATCCACAGTTAAAGTGCCAATCGGCTCATTGGGATGGGGACATCCAAACCAGATGGCCCGTTTGCGGCCCTGACCGATTTTTAGGCAAAGGATGGGCTCTCCGTTCCGGCTATGGCCGATAACCGTCTGTTCTATTACATCAGGGTATTGCTGGATAAGCGCCTGGGAGCTTTGGATAAGCTCGTCAACTGTCCAGAATGCCTTGTAATCAGGGATTTCGTTTGCGAGTTTCTTCCAGTTGAACATAAAAACATTTCCCTCCACTCAATCGATGTCGATCAATGTCGATAAAACAATAGGCGGGGGGAAGCAGTTTGTGCTTTCACCCCCGCCTTCTAGCCTCCTGCCAGGGGGCCTAAGGACATGGTCAGCGATTTAGCCAGACGTTATTTTCATCGCTAACTAGGTTTAGGTTCCATTGCTGGGGTATAAAATCGTTCACTCTAGCGTCACAGGCAGTATAGCCAAACTCGAAATAGAGAGGAATAATCGGTGCATCCTCCATGATTTGGCGTTGAGCCTCCAGCCAGATAGCTTCCCTTGCCTCTGGATCTATAGTAACGCTTCCCTTATCAAGTAGGGCATCAACTGCAGGATTCTTATAGAAATGGGCATTACTGATTCCTGCGTTATCCGAGTGGAACATGGCATGTAGCCCTGTAGGGCCACTATAGGCGAAATCCATGAAGAGCCCTGTGTTGCCGCTCTGCAGATCAGCGACCCAAGTCCCCACTTCCTGAGTAGATATTTTGGCGTCAATACCAAGCTTTCTCATCTGAGTGACCATGATGGTCACCATCTTGACGCGGGCCGGCTCATTCATAGTTTTTATATCTACCGTAAGCTTTTTGCCATCTCTTTGTAGCACGCCATCGGTTCCTGGCGTAAAGCCAGCTGCCTTGAGCAGCTCTAGAGCCCCATCGGGATCATAGGGAGATAAATCCTTCAAGCTAGGATCATAGCCAAGAATCCCAGGTCCCACTTGGCCGTATGCCCGGATGGCATTTTCGCCAAATACATTCTGGACTGCACTATCAATATCTGTAGCTATGGTCAAAGCCTTTCTGACCTTCAGCTCATCAAATGGGGGTGTCTCCACGTTGAATCCAAGGCCCCTGTACCAACCTTGGGCGCTACGATATAGCTCAATGCCTTTGTCATCCCGCAGTCTATCGACTTCGCTAGGTGGTACAGACAATGATACATGGACATCGCCAGCTTCTAGAGCCATGACTGCTACAATATCATCAGGGATGATCTTAAAGGTCACATTTTGAAGCAGTGGCTTTTTCCAGTAATCCTCGTTGCGCACCAGTGCTACCTGATCGTCGGGAACAAAACGGACTAACTTAAATGGTCCCGAGCCTACTGGCTGTCGGGCAAAACCACTAGGGCCTAGCTTTTCTACCGCCTCATGGGGCACTATGGCAATTCCCGCCAAGCGAATGGCATCCAAGAGGAAGGGGTCTGCGCTTTCGGTGACTAGTTTGACCGTGAATGCATCAACGACTTCAATGGTCTTGATGCTGGCTAACGCCCCTGCCGACGGTGACTTCGTTGCAGGGTCTAGCACCCGCTCCAGGGAGTACTTGACATCCTCCGCAGTCACCTCCCGGCTCTTGCCTTTAGCAAATACTGAGTTACCATCATGCCAATAAACACCAGGCCGAATATGGAATATCCAGGTGGTATCATCGGGGTTTTCCCAGGCCTCGGCTAAATCGGGAATGGGACTCCCACTTTTACCAGTTCTCACAAGGGTATTGAAGATTTGGCTAAGTACCGCAAAATCAAAGTCACTAGATGTGAGATGGGGGTCAAGGGTACCTACGCTTTTGATGGCGATATTCAGCGTACCTCCTGCTTGGGGGGCGGCAAAGGAGCTGCCAGTGCCAAGGGATAGCATCAACATTGCCACCAAAAATGCTACGGTCAATCTGTTGGTTTTCATTTCCAATCATCTCCTTCTTGCTAGTATTGTTCATACGGGTGTTTCTTGCTAAGAGCTCTTTGGCTCAAATCCGTGTGTGATAGCGAGAACACTATTTCCCGGTAGTGGGCATTTTGGGGTCTAGTGCATCACGCAGGCCATCGCCAAGGAAGTTAAGCCCTAACACGGCTAGCATAATAACTAGACCGGGCACAACGATGAGATGGGGGGCAGTCCGCATATACATGCGTGCTTCATTGAGCATGGAGCCCCACTCTGGCTCCGGTGGTTGTACACCCATTCCTAGGAAGCTCAGGCCAGAGGCGGCCAAAATGGCATTAGCCATGCCTAAGGTAGCCATTACGATTACCGGGCCTAAGCAGTTCGGCAACACATGGTAGAACATGATCCGAAGGTCTTTGGCTCCAGCAGCCCGGGCACTTTCCACAAAGGGCTCTGACTTAAGGGCCAGAGTCTTGGCCCTAACCATGCGGGCGTATTCTGGCCAAGTTACCAAACCAAGGACGATCATGACATTGCGCAGACTAGGGCCTAACACTGCTATGACACCGATAGCTAGTATGAAAAAGGGAAAGGCAAAGAACAGATCAGTTACCCGCATAACTAGTACATCCACCCAGCCTCCGTAATATCCTGAGATGACTCCTAAGATAAGTCCCATGGTGGCAGAAATACCAACCACCACTATGCCCACGGAAAGCGAGGCTCTACCACCCCAGACAATGCGACTAAAGACATCCCTTCCGAAGTTATCGGTTCCTAGCCAGTGTTCAGGACTACCCACTGGCAAGAAGGGGTTCTCCAAATCCATTTCATATGGATCATGGACTGTGACATAGCTCGCTAGGAGCGTCGCTCCCCATAATACAATTATGATGACTAATCCAATGATGGCCAAGGGATTTCGCTGGAATTGTTGCCAAGCCCGATTGGGACCGGCATCATGACCGGTTTGTTTATTGGTCTCCACAGCCCTTGCAGTTCTTGTAGTTTCTGTTTTGCCCATTTGCTTGACACCTCCCAGCTAGTCGTATTGGATGCGAGGATCAATCGCTGCATACAGGATATCTACGGCCAAATTCACTAAAATAAAGATCAAAGTAAACACCAAGACAGTGCCTTGTACTACGGGCAAGTCACGGTTCATAATGGAGTTTACCGCTAGCCGCCCGATTCCTGGCCAGCTAAAGATAGTTTCCACAATTACTGAGCCACCGAGCAGATACCCAAACTGTATGCCCAAAACAGTCAATATGGGTATAAAGCCATTGCGAAGTGCGTGGCGATAGATTACAGCCCTTTTGTGTAATCCCTTGGCCCGGGCTGTGCGGATGTAGTCCTGCCCCAAGACCTCTAGCATACTAGAGCGGGTGACCCTAGCAAGCAAGGCCGCCATACCAAATCCTAAGGTAAAGGCGGGCATGATGAGGTGACGGATGACATCACCAATACCATTGTACAGGTATCCCATTCCTGAAAGTGGTAACAGGCGCCA
>JAAZMF010000002.1 GCA_012798955.1 Bacillota bacterium
GCACGCCCAACCAGCCGGACGTTAGCCATATCAAAATCCTGGCCCATTATGCCCCGCCAACCCTCGGTGCCAAAGGTAATACCCAAGCCCACCGCCCCCCCTTTAGCAGACCTCCTTGACTACACTTGCTAGAGATACTCTTCCCATCCAGTCTGCCGCAAGCGCCTCAACAGGGCCTTCACATCCTGATCTCGGTCCTTCCTGCAAATAAACAACACATCTTCTGTATCAATAACGATCAAGTCACTAATCCCTATGGCGGCGACAAGCTTGTCTTGAGTGGAGACTAAGCAATTACTAGTATCGATACCAATTGCGCGACCAGAAAACACGTTACCCTCAGTGTCTTTTGCAGACACCTTTGCCAACGAACTCCAGCTACCGATATCCTCCCAACCGAAGTTACCCACCACCATGTAAACCCTAGTAGCCTTCTCTAGAACAGCATAGTCAAAGGCGATGCGTTCAAAATCAATATACGCCTCCCGTACCATATCAGCTTCATGGGGCTGGCCCAAACTGGTGATGATGCGCTCTAAACCCGGTTCCAATTTGGGATTGTACTCACCTAAAAGCCTTAGAATCAGGTTTGCCCGTCCCACGACAATACCACTATTCCAAAGATACTCATCCTGCCTAACGTATTTTTCAGCCCTTTGGCTGTTAGGTTTTTCCCGGAAGCGTTCCACCCTATATACAGGTAAACCGTCCTCTACATAAAGCGTTTTCCCTTGCTTAATGTACCCGTAACAGGTCCTTGCCTCATCGGCAGGTATGCCAATGATCACTAATCCATCTACTGTTTCACCGGCCTTAAGAGCTACCCGCAGCACTTTATTGAACTCTGCCTCATCAAGGATGACATGATCAGCAGGTAAAAAGGCGATGACCGCCTCGGGGTCCCATGCAGCAATCCTAGCGGCCATCAAACCAATAGCAGGGCCCGTATCTCTTACGGCCGGCTCCGTATAAACGTTACGGGCAAGCTCGGGCGCAATGCTATCGATGATCGTATCCCGAAGATTCTCATTGGTTGTTACATATACATTATCCCAACCCACTAAAGCATTGGCCCGCTCAAGCGCCTTCTCTAATAATGTCTTGTCGGCATGGACCATCAGATGCTTAGGGGCGTTCTTCCTCACCCGGGGCCACAAACGGGTGCCATTACCCCCCGCCATCACCACGGCGTACGCCATTTGCGACTTCCTCCTTGTTGTATTTCCGCTGGTTGTATCCTAAATGCAATGCGGCTACCTCATGATCTGCAGCCAAAGCCCTCCGTCATTGGCCCCTCCATCCTATGCCAATGCCTTTGCGAAGGTGTTCAGAAAGCGATTACGCAAAGCCGGTGATTTGAGTTTGCGGTCATAGCGGTTCAGGAAATCCTCTTCAGACCAGCGTTGTTTTTCATCATAGTACTGTAACCCAATTTGCCAATATTCATGGGGAAACTGCAGAAAAGCCTCAAGTATTGGCCAAACCCTGGGCTCTAAGGGCCTCACCGAGTCATACGCTCTGAGGATAACCCGGGCACGCTCCCACTGCCAATCCACTAACATCAAGTTACGTAGAAGTAGATCGGCTAAATCATGTAGCCCCAGATCCACAAGGCTATAGTCAAAGTCCAGGAATCTGGCACCACCTTCGTTCATGAGAATATTGTGATATGCCAAGTCCCGATGGCAAAAGGCCTGGGCAGATGCATCTTGGCTCAAACTCCCATAGTCGGAACTAGTTAACTTCTCCAGGGCATCGACCGCTTGCCTATAGTACGCTTCAAAGTCCCTCAAATACAGCCGATCAAATGCCCGGGGGGTAGTTTGCTTACGGGCTTGGCGGGCAAAAGCCTTCAGCTGATCTAATCTACGGGAAAAGTGTGCCGGCCACATACCCATGAGCCATCTGGTATCAGGCACTCGATTGAATCTTAAGCCCCTGGAAGCCCCATGCAAATGGCCTAAAGCCTTGGCCACGGCTGTAGCATCGTTTTCGTTGAGGTAATCGCAATGCCTCCCCTTTATCCAATCTGACAGGAAGTACCGCCCATCTTGCCAGCCGAAAAACCTAGAGCCCTCCAACGTAGGCAGGGGAACAACTACGGAGCGGAGCCCTTGTTTTTCCAGATTAGCCAATGAGTCGGTAATATACGCTAGTTCAAATGAAGAAAGGTTAGAGGCTTTCAAGGCTTTCTTGCCAGCAGAAGTAGCCAAGAGGTAGATTGGCCCTTCCTGAGTATAACTTCTTACTTCCAGATCGTATTGCTCCTCAACGGCGCGCAAAAGTTCATCCCTCTCGCCAACTGTCTGCCATTTACCCTGTGTTTCCAGTGAAAATTGCACTTTCTATTTCACCTTCTTTAACTCGGCTAAAAAGCGTTCTTTGCCACAGCTTGCGGCTATCCAACGTCGTAAGGCCCCTAATCGAGCCCGCCCCCTCAGGTAGGCATGGCGGCCTAGTTGCCAATATTCCATGGGAAACTCCAAGAAAGTCCATACAAGCTGTAACTCCTCATCTTGGAGAGGAATCCTGCGCTGGTATCCAAACAACAGTTCCTTGGCACTCTCCGATTGCCAGCTGGAAAACCATCGAATCATCTTGGCTATGTCATCGATACGTTCTATGCAGGCGGCATTATCAAAATCGATGAGCGCTAGCCCTTTACGGGGCGTTAGAACCAAGTTTTGGGGGATAAAGTCCCGATGGCACGCACATTGATCCTGCTGATCTAGCCCAACAATCCCATGGTAGATCTCTACCTGTTGCTCTAACCTCTCCAAAACCCGCTGGCCATGATCCAAAAAATCGGACGCTCCCTGGGCAAAGAGGTAGTCGAAGGGCGAGCCCCCCTGCCGTGCTAATTGGGAAAAATACACTAGATCACGATAACGAGAATCGAGTTTACTTGGCCACACCCCCCACTGATGGCGAGCAACATGAACTCCATCTTGGGGGTGAAATCCCTTGCTCTCTTGATGAAGCGACCCCAGTAGCTCACCTACTTCGATGAGGGGAACGCGATTTGCGCCTTTGCCTAAACCTGCCTTTCCCTCTTGCCAATGGGCTAGATAGAAAAATCCATGCTCAGTTATGACTCCTAACTGTCCCTCACAAGTAGTCAAAATTCTCTCAGGGTTAGAGAATCCCCTGTGGGCTAGGTGTTGGGCTAGATCATAGACAAAAGGGAATTCGTCCCTCGAATAGGCGAAACGTTTTAGCCTTAAAAGGCCCCGGGGCGTTGTCACCTTAAGGCAAGGGCCCACCTCTTCCCACCGTCTCCAGTTGATCTGATACTCCGCCAATATGTCAGCAACTGGCCATTTCGCCCACTGTGCCCTTGAAACCATCTTACCACCTACCCTGATCTAGCTTAACATCGACCTAACAGTACCGCTCCCCAGTAACATTTGCGCTCCGCTAACACCTACCCATGGGCCTACACTAGGCTAAGGACTGATATACCATGCAAGTCTCTGTTGCTGCCTTGATCCAGGAAAACTGCCGTTGTTGCCTAAACCCCTCCTCAACTAGTCGCGCCCGGATATCTTCATCCTGGATGACCTGGACCATTGCCTCGGCTAGGCTCTCATAGTCATAGGGATCGAAAAGTAGTGCCCCTTCCCCCACCACTTCTGGTATCGAGGTGACATTGGCCGCCACCACCGGCACTCCACAGGCCATGGCTTCCAGAGGGGGCAAGCCAAAACCCTCGTACAAAGACGGATATACGAATAATTCAGCCCCGTTATATAGAAAGGGCATACTTTCAGTAGGCACAAATCCTGGAAAAAGCACCTGATCATAAAGCCCCCATTTGTCCACGAGCTCGCTGATCTCCTCATAGGAGCCCCCGCCACCACCACCAACTAACACTAGCTTACAGTCCTTAGGCAGAATTGGTAGAATTTGCCGATACGCCCGCAGGAGCCCCAGGAGATTCTTGCGGCGACTAAATCCCCCCACATTTAAGATATAGGGTCCTTCTATCCCAAACTGTTCTAAAACATGATTACTTGCCTCTTGGCGGCATATGGGCCTGTACATAGGCTCTGCCGCTTCATAGACCACAGCTATCTTTTCCTCCGGCACTCCCAATATCGCCATAAGATCCCTTTTCGTTTGAAATGACACCGCGATAATTGAGTCTGCCTTATCTAGTATCCGGGGCAATTCCCGTAAAGCGGTGCGCAGATAGAACTTGCTACAGGTTTGAGGCAATACAAAAGGGATCAAATCATGCACTGTAATCACGATCTTGATATGTCTAGGATAGCTTAATGGCAGACCTATACCATTTTGGGGAATATGATAGACATCTAATACGGGCTCATCTAAGTTCGGCGCCACATGCACATCTTGCCAGAAGGTCCGATTTTTCCCCTCCCCGGCGCCTAGTTCAAACCCATCACCTACCTCCACCCACTTACGGGGTGGATAGACAAGGTGATATTGATTGACAGGATCAATAGCCAACAACCCTCCTATCAACTGATATGTATACGTGCCAATCCCAGAACCTCTATACCATAGGGCAGCTCGAGCATCGATCCCGATTTGCACGGCGTATGTCCTCCTCGACTTCATTATCGCACTACAATATATGTGAAACGGCTCCATTAGGAACTAGGCACCATGATAGATGGCATTCACCCCCCAATCCCATATCACATACTATGCCAACAGATATATCTGGGCGCACACTAGGAGAGGTCGTGATCCACATATGATAGCAGAGCTGTCCCAAGCGGTGATCTTAGCCGGTGGCCTAGGCACACGACTAAGACCCATAGTGTCTGATCGACCAAAAGCCTTGGCTATAGTAGCTGGAGAGCCATTCCTTAGGCACCAGCTGCGTTGGTTACGGGATAATAGCGTCTATTCTGCCATTCTTTGTGTGGGATATAAAGGGGATCAAATCATAGAAGAACTCGGCGATGGGTCTAGCTTTGGTATGCGTCTGGCATACAGCCAGGAACACACTCCATTAGGCACAGGGGGCGCCTTAGTCCAAGCCGGTCCATTACTTCCATCGGAATTTCTGGTTATCAACGGTGACACATACACAGACTTGTCTCTGGAGCCACTTTGGAAAGCCCACTGGGATCATGAAGCCCTAGTCACCTTAGCAGTTACCAATACCCAAGACAGCACTGCCGTAGGTGGTATTGAACTTGCAGGTGATGGACGGATCATAGCCTTTCGGGAAAAACAGCCTGGTGCCACCTTAGTTAGCATGGGCATCTACGTGGCATCCAAAGAACTACTTAATCACATACCCACCCACCGACCCTGCTCCCTTGAAAAAGATGTATTCCCACGAATAGGCCATCTATACGGCCATATATCCCAGGTGCCCTTTATTGATATCGGGACCCCCTCTGGCTACCACGCCGCCCAGACATACCTCGCTGCGAAAAACCGTGCCGAAAAGTCAGAAAGTCATTGAAAGGAGAAGCAACATGATTATCCGCAGCCGCGCACCTTTACGGATCAGTTTCTCCGGCGGTGGCACCGATGTGTCACCCTACTTCGAGGAAAAAGGGGGAGTTGTCCTCTCCACCACCATAGATAAATACAGCTATGCCAGCCTTCTGCCCCAAGAGGATCCAGTGATCCGGATCGAATCATTGGATTTTGATGTTATGGCTAAGTATGATGTAGATCACGAGCTAGTTTACGATGGAGAGCTTGATCTAGTCAAAGCGGTGCTCAACACCATTGAGGGTGCCAACAACACCGGTTTCAGTCTGTTCCTGCACAGCGATGCACCGCCCGGTAGTGGGCTCGGCTCATCTTCTACCATGACCGTAACTCTCGTAGGCCTTCTGCGACAATGGCTGCAAAAACCCTGGACCAACTATGACATTGCCCAACAAGCCTACCATATAGAGCGGACTGTCTTGGGCATAAAGGGTGGCAAACAAGATCAATATGCCGCCACCTTCGGGGGCTTCAATCTCATCGAGTTCTACAAAGACTACACCATAGTTAATCCCTTGCGCATCTCCCCTGTTATCTTAAACGAGCTTGAATATCACCTACTACTTTGTTATACCGGTAAAACCCGCCTCTCCGCCGGAATTATAGAGACACAAGTGCAGGGCTACGTGGATAAACAGGCAAGCTCTGTAGCTGCGCTAGATGAGCTGAAGCAACTTACTATAGAAATGAAGAACGCTCTACTCCAGGGCCATCTCAATGATTTTGGAAGGCTATTGCATGATGCTTGGATAAACAAGAAGCAACTCGCCAAGCAAATCACCACCCAAACGATTGATCTCCTATATGAAACCGCCAGAAAGCACGGCGCCCTAGGTGGCAAGATCTTAGGTGCCGGCGGAGGCGGATATCTTCTGGTTTACTGCCCCTTTGACAGAAAACACATTATTGCTACAGAGCTGGAAAAAGCCGGAGGGCAAGTAGTAAAGTTCGGATTTGACGAAGAAGGCCTACAGACCTGGGAAATCAACGGCGCGCAATGTCGCTTCTAACCGTCCAAGATTTTTTGATAGGTTAGGATAGTTTCCTTCACAACCTTACTCCATGAATAGCGCTTTACCCACTCTCTACCCTTTTGGCTGAGCCCAGTCGCGGTTTTTGGATTAAGAATTACTTCGATAATGGCCTTGGCAAACTCTTTTGCATCATAAGGATCGATCTGCCAAGCCCCATTCCCGACAACTTCCGGTAAAGCCCCAGCGTGGGAGACGATAGTCGGTGTACCGCAGGCCATAGCCTCCAAAGGTGGCATACCAAACCCCTCATAAAGAGAAGGATAGGCAAATACATTGGCCGCCCCATAAAATTGTGGTAGATGCTCCACAGGCACATGCCCCGTATAAACCACTTCTTCAGTAATATTGAGCCAAGCGGCCAATTCCTTGAGTACAGTTACTTCGGGAGTAGGCCGCCCCGTTAGTATTAGGCGGGCCCTAGGCCCTAGTTCCCCCAGGCTAGCTCCAAAGGCTCTTAGAAGCAAACCGACATTTTTACGCATACTAAAGCCACCTACATAAAGCACCAAAGGATCACCTTTAATCCCATAGTGCTGTTCTAGAAACTCCATACATGGCTCCTTAGGTAGAGGCACATAAATCGGCTCAGGCGCTGCATAAATCACAGTAATTTTCTCCGGCGGTATACCCAAGTGCTTAAGTATGTCTTGCTTGGAATAGTGAGATACAGTGATCAAACCATCAGACCTCCGGGCAATGTAGGGCATTTGCGTAAGGAAACGGCGACGGAAGGCGGGATTACATGTTTGGGGAAGTATATACGGAATCACGTCGTGTAAAGTGACTACCACCGGAAAGGGTACTTGCTTGGGAAGATTCAAACCGTTTTGAGGCATGTGATATAGATCAACCTGATTAGCCACCATGGATTGCACCATATGGGCTTGCTCCACTTGCCAAGTAGGATGATCAGCCACAGCCACCCAATTTATGTCAGTGGATTGGATTTGTTCGGCAAGCGGTGATTCCTCTGGCGAAAAGAAAAGAAACTCGTTGCTACCACTAGCGGCTAATCCCTTGATTAGCTGATAAGTATATGTCCCGATCCCTGTACCTCTAAACCAAAGGGCCCCTCGGGCATCAACGGCTATTTTCATAGTCCCAACTCCACCCCAGCTAACCACCGCCAAAAATCTCCTGCCGCTATGTCTCTATCTAGCCCTAAACGCAACTCAAGGATAAACTGCAGTTCATCCTGGCGACGATTACCCTTATAGTACTCATAAGCTACACCCCAGGTCCCTTTGGGGAACACCCCAAGCCCATAAATTAGCTGAAATTCTCCTCGCTCTAAGGGCCTAACCTTTTCATAACAAGCCAAGGCCCGTTGCCCGGTGGCCTGAGACCATTCGCTATAGTAGCCCACATTATCCAGAAAAGTGACCACATCCAAAGCAAATGGCCCCCACGCAGCACCTTTCAGATGCCTCAAACAGACATTCCCATCATCGGCTACCCATAGATCCGCACCTCGACAACTCTGCTTGAGCAAACCCACGGGGATTGCCCTTGCGAGAGGGATATTTCCTCTGTTTAACGACGCCAATACCTCTAGTGATTCCGCGGCATTATGGGCAATCACATCATAGGCCTCTAGGAATAGCCCATCGAAAGCTGTGGGATATAGCCGGTGGGTAGCCATTTTCTTGAATAGGCTCATATCTGCCTGTCTACTGACATGCAGGTTTCCGATATCCTCGATTTCTACGGGTTCAGGCCATAATGCCCGGGGCAGTTCCCTGGAGCAGACGTGGAGCTGGGCCAGGAGCTTTGCTGTCCGCATCACATCTTCTCTAAGCGTCAATTCACCCACGCGACCGGGACTAAAACCCCTCAAATAAGCGATGTGGTCATCTAGATAGAAACCCAAGTCACCATCAGTTGTCGCCTGCAAAGGTGTAAGTCCTTTGAATCCAATCGCATACAGGTGATCCCAACGCTGTAGCATTGCAACAACTTCGGCTTTGTCCTCCTCAGGCTGCAGCCAAAAGACCCCATCTTGGCCAAATACCATATAGCCTCGGCCCTTAGATCCAATAGCTGTTACCTCAAGGGCGTATAGTTCCACGAGGCTTCGTAGTATAACTGTGTCAGTCTGCTCCTCAAGTTGCACATGCTGCAAGGGCCATCCCCCCCTTATCTATCAAGCCTCAAGGTAGCGAGTCAAAGGTCGGCAAGAGTTCAACCGACCTTTGACCACAATCCCTCATCCCAGCCCGCCTCCTACACAGTTCGCCGCCCACGGCCCCTACGACGCCCTAAAGGTTCAGGAAAATCCCCCCACTGCACAACTCCATCACTACTGGGCATGGGGCGAGATCCTGCGGCTACCCCTGGCTCCCACGGCTGTTCTTGTACAACTGCTTCTCCATCACTTTTAACGCTCAAGTCTGTCTCTTTTTCATCACGGTGGGCAGGTAAGTCCCCACTACCCGCCTCTACCACACTGTCATCTGCCCCATCTGGCCCGATCCCCGTGGCTAGATCATCGCTACCTAGTTCCTGTGTACTGGCGTCTGTCACATTTAGATTGGAGGTAGTCTCCAAATCCTGATCGTGCATCACTTGAGCGGTGTCGGCTACCGAATCCAGATTGCCCATCACTGGTAAATCCTCAACACTTATATACTGTGTATGATGCGGAGCTGACTGTTGAGTATCGATATTAGCAATTTGATCTGCTTGGTGCCAACTCACCTCTTGGCCAATGATTTCATCATTTCCCTCTGACCGGATGTATTGCTCGGCCAAAGCCTCGTCATCACCAGATTCAAGTCCATCGGAATATACCACTGGGACCTCCACCCCGATATCTATATCCTCCCCTGCATCATGTTGGGTAGCCCAAACCGGTATATCTTCACCCATGGTTGCATCAAACCCAAGGTACTCTTCCTCAGCAAAAACAGATGTTTCCATGGAGACTTTCTTACTTACATCTTCCATATCGGCGGCTATATTCAGCCTTACCTCTCCTTCCCTTTGATCATGGCACCCTAGGTAATCCAAAGCTACATACACCTCCGTTTCTGCTCCTAGCACAGGTTCCTGCGCTTCACCCGTTGCCAAAGTGGGAATCACCAAAGATTTCCCGTCGGTAACCTCGGGTCTCTCTACCGAGATCTCCAAGCCCTCCTTGATGCTAATGTCCAGCAACTCATCCTCTAGATCCTTTCCCAATCCATCTTGCATGTCCCGTTCCCTTGAGACACTAGATGTTTGCTCCACAAATCCACTCTGGTCCACTAGATCCATCCCATGCATGGCATCCATCATGTGATCTAGTTGCTGGGCCAATTGGGCCATCCGTAGCCCCATTTCCATGAGGCCAACACCAGCGAAGTCACCTTCGACTTCGGGCACCTCCACATCAGCATCACCCCAGTAAAACGGTTCCCGGTCGACCACGGGACTAGTAACGAATTCTGGTTCATCGCCACCAATACTATCGATAGTCTCGTCGACTATAATGGGGATTTCCAGAGGTGTCTCCGATGATGTCAAATCCTCAGGATAGGGGATTGTCTGAAAGATCTGCTGTGGCCGATAAACTAGATCAGCAGGCTGTATCTTTACAAGAGCCTTCACAAAGGCATCTTGCTTTGCCATCTCATCAATTGCTGTCTCCAAACGCCCCAAATACGGCCGTTCTCTTTCATAAAACGACCGGGCCACCTGCCATCCCCGATTGGACAAAGCACATAGAGCTGGGATGAGGGCTATTTCCTCCTTAGTTAGGGGATTAGCCTCCTGGTAGTTACGGAGAATAAACAAAGCCTTATCCACATCCCAGTCACCATGGCGGATCATCATGCGGGCTACATCGTAGATTCTCAGATCCCTCCGGGCATTATCGAAATCAATCATATAGATTTTCCCGTCATGACCGGCAACTAAGTTGCTGGCAATCGGGCTAGTATGACAGATCGTGTTCAGATCCGGCTCCTTACTAACCCGTCCATAATCCCCATCCTCCAATAGCTGTAATCCAATACCTATCATGCGCAAGAAGTCGTCTGCCACCTGACGAAAACGGCGGCTGAATTTGTTCTTGCGGGTGTCTTCAGCTAGTTGCTGGTAGCGGAGCAGATCCTCTCCTTGCCTGCGATACTTCTCGTGCCAGCTTACGGGGTACAGCCGATGACATTCTGTCTCACTCCGGAAATCCTCCAGTAGACGGTGCATCTCACCTAGGATCTTGACACTTGCCTCCAACTGAAATGGATCTTCGGGATCGATCTCGGTGCCCTGCACCCAAATAGTGACATAAAATAGCCCGTAAGGTGTTTCTACATGGGTGGCCCCTTCCTTGGTTAGGTGTAATGGTAAACTTCGTTTCCACCCCTTTGCTGCCAAATGCTCTAGAGCACTATGCACAAATTCCAGCTCCGGGGCGGAATACTTAAAGGGCTTGAACTTCTTCCAACCTTGACTTGTGTTGATCCGGAATACGCCATTTTCCCGTTCGATTTGTAGCATTTTCAGATCGTACTCATCTGCCACAGACTGCAGTACTCGATAGTGATCGAGCATGACCCCAAAACCAGTACGCTGCCATTTTCTTTTCCTGCCCATTCCCGTTCCCTCCCGTCGGGATGTCAGCTTCCATATATTAATATGATAGGACTGAAATCCCTGTGCTTCACTCACCAAATCTCTAGTAACCAAATAGAATGAATATGCACCATAGTTCCTGACTACCATATCACTCTGCAAAAGAGGGATTAGGGAGAGGGTGGACGGCTAGTGACGGTAGAACTGGCGGCTGCCGAACAATTTGGTATCAACGCGACTAAGATCACGGCAGTGCGCCGTGCCTTTAGGGTTACTAGTGAGCAAGGAACCTTTGCATTAAAGGAAAGCCGCCAAACGGAAGCGGACATTCTCTTCATACATGCCGCCAAAGAATATCTATATGAGCACGATATGAAAAACCTAGATAGATATGTGCTTACACCCGAAGGCTCACCTTATGCAGATATTAGTGGGCGGCTATTTGTAATGAGCCCTTGGGTTGAAAGCCGAGAGGCACATTACGATTCATTGGTGGATGGCATACCCGCCGCCTTGTGCTTAGCAAAGCTGCACAAGAAGGCCAAGGGATTTACCCCACCACTAGTCACTGAGCGCACCTTGTGGGACATGTGGCCATCACTATGGCAAGAGCGTCTGATCAGAATGCAGCAATACAAATCCATGGTCGCCGTCGAGACACCGAGTAATCGCTTTGATGTCCGTTTCTTGCGCCATGTTGATACCTATCTGTCCCAGGGTCAAGAGGCCTTAGAGCTTCTAGAGAGAACGCAATACAAGACGATTTCCGTAGAATATGCAAAAATAGGTAGTATCTGCCACCACGATTATTCCGAACGTAATGTGTTATTTACACGAGATGGCGGTATCCATCTAGTTGATTTTGATTACTGTATATCTGACCTACCGGTTCATGACTTGGTGAATTTCTTACGCCGGATCGCGAAGTTTACCAACTACAGCGGTGAAACAGCACGACGCATCCTCGAGGCCTATCTGGAGGAAAATCCCTTACCCAAGGAGGAATTACAGCTATTTGTGCCCCTCTGGTTATGGCCCCAGAAGTTCTGGGAGGTCATCCACCAATACTACGGAGAAGGTAGGACTCGGCCTAGACGCAAGTATTCAGATCGCCTACAGCGCCGTTGCAGAACCAAGGGCAGAGAACGAAGCCTTTTAGATGAAATAGTGAAAAGCTTCGAACTAAATTGAGGGCAACCGCCTCCTAGGAGTGGAAGCATGGCTAGGATCTGTATTGACGCCCGCCCCGCGATCACAGCTAGGGGTACTGGTATCGGGAATTACACCTACCAGTTAGCCTATTTTTTGAGCCGTCTAGGCGCTGAACACCAATACTTTCTTCTATGGCCCGATGATGGCACCCCGCCCTTACCATTTCCATCTAATGTCTACTACAAGCCCATGACGAGAAAGCGACGGGATGAAGCGGTAGAACTACCGCAATGGCTCGAAGAAGCAGGCATCGATCTTTACCATGCTCCTGATAATGGTCTCCATGCCTTTACCGCTACATCCAGTCGACTAGTGGTCACCATCCATGATATAATACCCTTTGTCATGCCTGAGACTGTAAGAAGGGGCTACAGGAGGAATTTCCTTGAGAAGGTGCCAGAGGTTGCAGGTCAGGCCCATGGCATCATCACCGTATCCCAAACGGCCAAAAGAGATATCAATACGATCCTAGGTGTTCCAGAGGACAAGATCCACGTGATCTACCCAGCACCTGAGGCGATTTTCACCCCGAACCGAGCAAGGCGAACCCAGGCTTGGCTCCACTCCCACTATGATATCTCTACCCCATATGTACTTTATAGTGGTGGTCTTAATCCCAGAAAAAACGTTGGCGAATTGATCTATGCCTTTGCCAAGGCGAGAAAGTACTGGGACAGAGAGAGGCTACTGGTGATCCCTGGAGGGATCTCCGAATACGGCCAAAATCTATTGGCTCTATGTAGAGCGCTCTCTATAGAAGAGAAAGTCATATTCCCCGGGTTTGTGCCCATGGAGGATCTAGTCATATTTTACCAAGGGGCAGAACTATTTGTGTATCCAAGCCTTTACGAGGGATTCGGTTTACCCCCGTTAGAAGCCATGGCCCTAGGTGTACCAGTAATATCTAGCCCAGTGCCGTCGGTGATGGAGGTAGCCTGTGACGCCGCCTTGGTCTTTAACCCAGAAGACACCACAGCCCTTGTGACCCATCTAGGTCAAGGGCTTGGGGACAAAAAGCTAAGGGAAGCCATACAAACAAAGGGCCACAGGGCTGTGGCCCCCTTGAGTTGGGAAAACACTGCTAGACAGACACTTGAGGTGTACCATGGCGTCCTAGACATTCCAGATGGCAGGTGAAATCCATTGAAAATGGATCCTCGGCTCCGTAGCTGGTCCAAACATAATCATGATTGGAAACATTTCTGCCGATTTTTCCGGATGGTGGAGTCCATAGTCCCCGTATTAGTCACTATCGCCACCTTTATATTATTTATCCTATTGATCATTAACCCAGGGACCCTATTAGCCTTAGCCATTTTCTTGTTAGTATTGGTGCTATTTAGCTTTATTAGAAAGTGCTAACCTGACATGGTGGAAAACCCCTGAGGTATACCCCCATCTGCCAGCATCTGCTGAGTAGTAACGGGGCGCCGTCCTAGTGCTGAGCGCTCTGCCGCAAGACTCACGAGGCAACTCCACGCACCGGCTAGGGCACCCGCTAAAGGTTGTTCACCACGCCTAATGCAATGGACAAACTCCCGCATAAGGCCCTCGTCTCCTCCACCATGGCCGCCGGCATCCTTAGTGACACGATATTCCACAGTATCATGGGTATGGCGAGAGGTGACTTGGATGCTCCGGGAAGCCTCATCGAGCTCTAGCTTCCCGGCATCACCAAAGACCATCATCTGACGGGTGTCTATAGGAGCAAATAGCGACAAGTTGTAGCTAGCCTGGACCCCATTGTCATACCTAATCATGGCGTGACCATGGTCTATTGTGTCTTTTTCCGAGGTAAAAACACAAACATCTCGGATATAGCCGTCTATGGACTCTGCCTGTAAATATAGACTCTGATAAGGTTCAATCGTTAGATCCAGATATTCAGGGCATTGGGTCTGTAAGGAGCAGCTTAGGCACCTTTGCCCTTGCCATTTTCCGGGTTTAAATACACCCAGGCCACCCATGGCATCCACTTGTACAGGGCTACCGCCGGCAAACCAATTGATAATGTCTAAAGTATGGGTGCTCTTATGATTAAATAGGCCTCCACTTTTGTCCCGAAAGCGATGCCAACGTCGGAAATAGTCGGCACCCTGACGATTGTCGGTGGCGATTATCTGTTGCACCCGACCGATATCACCCCGTGCTATGATCTTATATGCAGTCTCATATACCCGATTATAGCGGAGCACAAAGCCTACCTGTAGCACTTGCCTAGCTCCTCTAGCTTTCATGATCTTGTGACACCCTTCCACCGTAGTGGCTAGGGGCTTTTCAC
>JAAZMF010000092.1 GCA_012798955.1 Bacillota bacterium
AGAGTTGGCCGATCTCGCCCTACGATTTACCCTTTCCCAAGACATTACCGCGGCCATTCCCCCAGGAGAAGCTAAGCTATTTCGCATGGCCCTAAACATTGCGGAGGATTTCCGGCCCCTAGATGACAATGAGTTGGCACAACTAAAATCCATCGCCCAGGGTGTTACACCTGTTTTTGTCGAACACCCTGCCTAAATGGAACCGACACAATCCCCATTTCCCCTAAGAGGAGGCAAGTTCACGGAACAGTGGCTTGCCTCCTCTCGCGTCAGTCCGGTCGTCCAAGAACATGATCTAGACCCGACCAATACGTCTATTTCTCCGTTGGCATAGCGAGCCCGTTGCCTGCTAAATTCCCACAATGATGGGCTCCGGCAATGGGCATGGGAATCCTTGTGTGGGGCTGATGAAGCGAGATCATCATAATCCACGCAGGGTATTTTGCCATTAGGTGGAAGATTCTTATATGTATCGTTTTGTCGGTTGCGCCTTGCGTTGGACTAACAGTATTTGAGGAGGTCATGACTTGGATAGAAAGCTCTTTCAAAATCCTACAAGTGCATACCGCCCTATTCCTTTTTGGTCATGGAATGACCATCTAGAACCTAAACGTATTCGGGAACAAGTAAGACACATGCATGCAATTGGCTTAGGTGGATTTTTTATGCATTCCCGTCAAGGCTTGGCTACTCCATTTATGGGCCATGACTGGATGGAAGCTGTAGCAGCTGCTGTCAATGAAGCCGGACGCCTAGGAATGGAGGCCTGGATCTATGATGAAGATCGTTACCCATCTGGTCCTGCCGGTGGCTTGGCCCTTGAGCGTAATGTAACGGCCTTCACCGCGAAACACCTGTGTTTTACCGATGAAGATACCATAGAATCTGTACCGGGGACCCTTTTGGCACGCTTTGCCTATGAGGCCCATAGCGAAGGCGTCTGTGAAGTTAGGCACCTAGAGGCAAATGCTGGGCTAGGACCAAAGGAAAGATGCCTCACCTTCTTCTGGCAAAATGCAAAACCTTCGGGTTGGTTCAATGGTTTTTCGTATCTTGACACCCTTGATGCCGATGCAGTACAGTCTTTTATCGTCCATGGTCTAGAACCATACAAGGAACGATTTGCTAGTCATTTTGGCCATGAGATACCAGGTGTATTCACTGACGAGCCCCAGATCTATGCAGAAAGGCGTGGTCAAACATCGACATTGCCTTGGACAACTCGGTTCCCTGTAGAGTTTCGCCAACGCTGTGGATATGATATCATCCCTAACCTCGCTAGTCTCGTCTTAGCAACGGAAGATGCTTGGCAGATCCGCTATGACTTCTGGCGGACGGCTACCCAGCTATTACTAGAAAACTGGTGTGAGCCTGTAGCCAATTGGTGTGATCAGAATGGACTATTGTGGACGGGCCATTACTGGGAACATGAATTTCCTTACTTTTATAAAGCAGGCTCCTTTATGGCCCCCCTCGCTTACCTCCACGTGCCTGGTGTTGATCTACTTGGTGGCAGGGACTATGCAGGCAAATTACCGGGGGATGCCATTCAATCTCAGATGGGCAATGTGCAAATGATAAAACTAGCATCTAGTGTAGCCCATCAGATGGGAAGGGAGCGCCTGCTTTCCGAAACCTATGGTGGTGCCATGTCTGATCTTTCCTTCCAGGACCAGAAAATCATGGGGGATTGGCAATATGCCTTAGGTGTGAACTTGCTTAATCAGCATTTGTATCACTACTCTCTACGGGGCCTACGGAAGCGAGACTATCCCCCAAGCTGGGGTGAGCACCAGCCATGGGCTAAGGAATATGATTATTTGGCCGACTACTTTGGACGTCTTAGCTACGCAATGACCCGGGGGGACTATGTGGCGGATATCGCTGTGCTACATCCGATTACCGTTTTCTGGGTAGAAGGCTTTAATCGCCAGGATATCGCCCGGGCATTCGAGGATCTGTGTAAGGATTTGACAGAAGCTAACTGGGATTATGATCTTGCCGATGAAGTGCTCATGGAGACAAGTGCAAACACTAAAGGGAACAAACTGTGTATCGGACAAGGTCTATACAGTGTATTTGTGCTACCACCTAGTACAGTGCTAGCCACATCCACTCTAGATATTGTTGAAAAGCTCATAGAAGCGGGGAGCACAGTCGCCTATATGGGTGAATCCCCAAGGGCAGTTCAAGTCTCAGATAATGAACGGCTAGCAAGGTTGCTACCTTTCATGGATGCTGCAAGGGATTTCGCATCCTTAGAGCACATACTACAATCTAAGGCAAAGCGCACAGTGACTATACATCCTCGTCATGCAGGCGCTACTGAGCCTAGTGCACAGACGGATCAGCCTTTGCCCCGCATATATACCCATTCCCGCCGTATAGATAATAGCTTGATGGTGTTCTTAGCAAATGTAGGCGAAGCCTCTTGCCTTGAAGCAGAAGTCATCATCAACCATCATGGGCCATTAGCGTGGCTTGATCTATTCACCGGAGAGATCAAGCCCATTAGCTATAGGAAAACTGCGGAGGGGATAGCCACCAACCTTAGATTCCTAGAAGCCGAATCTCACTTACTTGTAGCGGGGGCACTCACCAAGGATTGGTGTCTAGACGAGAAGCGGCCTTACAAGATTATCCAAAGCCCATACGAAGATGCAAAAGCAATACCACTAAGGGATTGGATAGTACGGCCTCAAGAAGATAACACTTTAGTCCTCGATTGGTGCCGCTATAGAATTGATGGCTCCAAGTGGAGCTTACCTATACCTATTTGGGACGCCTACACCCGCATCAGACAAGCCTATGGTCTTTCTACATCAAGGGCGAATCGAGATGTACAGCCTTGGCGGCAAATGCAAGATCGGCGACCCATAACATCTAGCGAGATAATCGAGATCGAACTCACCTTTAATGTAGGCAATCTTGCCAAGAGGTCGGCTAGACCCGTTAGATTAGTTGTGGAGTCCGGTGAGAGCTACACTATCAATGTCAACGGCTACTCCCGCCCCCACCTAGCTGGCACTTGGCTTGATGAGGCTTTCACCGCCTTTGATATCACCAACTCCTTGCGGGAAGGCCCCAATACTATCTTGCTATCTACCACCTTCAGTGAGCTTTGGGAGCTGGAAAACAGCTTTCTACTGGGAGACTTCCATGTCACACCTACTGCTATTGGCAGACCGAGCGCAGTTGACTTCCAGACGAACACTGTCAAACTAGGTGACTGGACAAAACAAGGATATCCTTTTTATGCAGGCCAAATGGAATATATGACTACCTTCAACTGGGAGGGCGACCAGGGAACACCGATCCTGGAGCTTGTGGGTCTAAAAGCACCCATTGCAGCTATTTGCCTAAATGGAGAAAATCTAGGACGGATAGCCATACCACCCTATACACTGTGCCTAACCAAAGGCATCGAGAAGGGAGAAAACCACCTCCGGATCGTTGTCACAAATAGCCTACGCAATCTTCTAGATCCACTCCATCACCTAGAGGTGCCCTTTATCGCTGGCCCGGAGGTGTTCTCCGATCCAAGCAATTGGCAGGATGAGTATAACCTTGTGCCACAGGGCCTAGGTGATGTCAGGCTAGTGATAGCTAAATAGGCGATTGTCTTGATAACCAGGACCGCAAAAACCCCCGGCTAATCTAGTCGGGGGTTGCATTTCCTAGAAGTTCTATGCTTAGTGGGAGTCTCTAGCCATGGGCCAACGAGATGAGGCTACTTGTGACCATCACCATATGTCATTGACTCTAAGCATTGACTGCCGCTTGAATCGCTTCCTGCATTTCAAAAACCTGTTGGGCATCCTTATCTCCCCGCCCCGAGAGATTGACCACGATAATATCATCTTGGGACAAAGTTGGCGCCAGCTTCACTGCTTGGGCTACAGCATGGGCGCTTTCTAGGGCCGGGATGATCCCTTCCACATGGGAAAGCAGCTCAAATGCCTCTAAAGCTTCATCATCAGTAATAGCCACATATTCGGCCCGCCCAGTAGCCTTGTAAAAGCTATGTTCAGGCCCAACACCAGGATAATCTAGCCCAGCAGCGATGGAATGGGTGGGCAATGCCTCACCTTCCCCATCCTGCATAACATAACACCTAAATCCATGCAACAGACCAGGTTTACCAGCATTTAGTGGTGCTGCATGCTCCCCAGTGGCTAGGCCCTTACCGGCAGGTTCTACCCCAATCATCTTCACTTCTTTATCATTGTAAAATGGATGGAAAAGCCCAATGGAGTTACTGCCTCCACCAACACAGGCCACAAGACATGTGGGAAGTTTCCCTTCCTGCTCAAGAATCTGTGATCTAGCCTCTTCTCCAATCACACTTTGGAAATAACGGACAATAAGTGGAAACGGATGGGGACCTACTGCCGAACCCAACATATAGTAGGTATTTTTGTAGTTGGCTACAAGATCTTTAAATGCTTCGTCAACTGCCTCTTTCAAGGTGCGGTTACCTGTGTTAACCGATATGACTTTTGCACCCAGAAGCTCCATCCGAAACACATTGAGGGCTTGGCGCCGGATATCCTCCGCACCCATATACACAGTGCAATCCATGCCAAACAGAGCACAAGCTGTAGCAGTGGCCACACCATGCTGACCGGCACCGGTTTCAGCTATGACCCGCTTCACACCCATACGTTTGGCGAGCAAAGCTTGCCCTATAACATTGTTGATCTTGTGGGAACCTGTGTGGTTAAGATCTTCACGCTTGATGTAGATTTTCGCTCCACCAAGCTTCTGGGATAGCCCCTCGGCATAGTATAGGGGGCTAGGGCGACCAATGTAGTGCTTGTGGTAATGTTTTAGATCTCGTCTAAAATCCTCATCATCTTTGAAACGTGTAAAAGCTTCCTCGAGGTGATCTAACACAGTCTGTAGTTCGGGTGTAACGAAACTTCCGCCGAATTCTCCATAGAAACCGGCCTTCTGATCGGCTTGCATTTTACTCCTCCTCAGCTCTTCTATGCTCAGCTATGCTCGGCTCTACTCCTGCCCTGTGGCAGACTCCTTGCCGATCTGCTGGCTCTATAGGATATATCATTCCACCGGGAGCTCTGTTCTCCTGCCTACTTACTCAATATTATTCAGATCCAAAACTAGGTGAATTCCAAGATGATACCCAGAATCACGAGCAACCGACCTCACTAGCGCCCCGAATAGTATCCATCATGCACCCTCGGAACTGTCAAAAGGACTTCTTTTTCCCACGACGAATTCAGATTGTACCTGCGTAGAGACGGTGACCACACAAATAACAAATGACTGGGAGATGGGTCCAAGAGGGGGAAGAGATATGGGGGCAAAGCTTGCACTTGAGGTAAGGCAAGTGAGCAAGACCTATCGCGAAAGAGGTAAGCCCGGGGTTAAGGCAGTAGATAGTATTAGCTTTGGTGTGGGGCAAAATGAAGTTGTGGGATTACTTGGGCCTAATGGTGCCGGCAAGACAACCATTATCAAGTGTATCCTGGGACTCATGCGGCCAGATTCGGGGGAAATATTGGTCTTTGGGGAAGATGTGGAGGCACATTACCCTCGAATTCTGCAAAAAATGAGCGCTGTTCTGGAGGGTAGCCGCAACCTTTACTGGCGGCTTACGGTGTGGGAGAATGTTCGATTCTTCTCAGGCCTAAGCGGGATCTCCTCTAGGGAGAACCAAGAGTATTTCCGGTACCTTATTCGGCTGTTCTCCCTAAAAGACAAGCAAGATGTAGAAGTAAGGAAACTCTCTCAAGGGATGAAGCAAAAAACCAGTGTTGTCTGTGCACTAGCACGGCGTACACCCCTTATCTTTCTAGATGAACCGACACTGGGACTTGATGTCGAGACCTCCCTGGAACTACGTCATGTGCTTAGGCAACTTGCCCAAGAAGAGCAGCGGACTATTGTAGTCAGTAGCCATGATATGGATGTGATTCAGGATATCTGTCAGCGAGTGATCATTTTGTCTAGTGGTCAAGTCATTGTCAATGACAAGGTAAGCCATCTCATGCAGCTCTTCGGGACAAAAGCTTACCGTATCAGCTTGGTTGGCAACCTACCACGGGAACTCGAGGAAACCCTGACCACGCATTTCAGTAGTCTATCAGTGGCAACCAACGACATAGGTGTAGAAATTCGCATTAACCTTTCGGAGCCTCACGAAATCTACCTGCTCATGGATACCTTAAGAGACGCCGGAGCCATTATTGACGAGATCTCCCACGAAGACGTGGATTTAGAGAAAGTCTTCCTAGAGGTCGTAAGAAGGGAGCGAAATGGACATGCAACTGGGTATTCTCTTTAGAACCATCTTCCGCAAAGAGCTAACCATGATGACAAGATATGTAATCAATACACTCTCAAGCTTGGTATCAATTTACCTATTCTTTGTTCTCATTTTCCTAGGAATGCAAAACCTATCAGGCTATATGGCAGCAGATGCCCTTAGCGGGACTTTAGAAGGAACCATTATTGGCTTTTTTGTCTGGACCTTTACTATCTTTGCTTATTCGGATCTATCCTGGAATCTGATCGGGGAAGCCCAGGCTGGTACACTAGAGCAACTGTACCTTACACCCCTGGGGTTTAAATGGGTGTGCGCATCTACTGTAGTGTCTAGCTTCTTGCTTAATCTCATCCCACATACTATATTTCTTCTGGCTATGATGGCCACTACCGGGCGATGGCTACATATTGACTTCCTTAGCTTAATCCCACTGCTCGCCATTACTGTCCTTGGTGCCTATGGTTTTGGTTTCGCCTTAGGTGGGATGGCCCTAATTTTCAAACGAATCCAAGCCCTTTTTCAAATCATCCAGTTCGTGTTTCTAGCCTTTTTACTGGTGCCAACTAGAGTGCCTTGGACAAAGTATCTGCCGCTCTCCCTGGGAAACAGCCTACTTTATGAGGTAATGGTACAAGGAACATCCTTTTGGCGGCTTCGCCTACAAAGTATCCTGATAGCAACTGCCGTTGGTATGGCCTACTTGGCTATTGGTCTTATCATCTTTGCCCGATGTGAAAGGGTAGCTAGGGATCGAGGGCTTTTGGGCCACTATTGATCATGTTCGGCGGGTGGAATTCCCACGATAGTAATTGGTGACAGGAGAAATTGCAGTGGACCGCGCTATAGGTTTCTCATTAACGAGCCTAGTCGTCTCACAGATATACTCGCTGCTATGCCAAGAGTAGTGAGCGTCACTATCAGAAAAGCAGCGATTGTTATGCTATAGGTAGCCATTATCGTAAGCCCGGGAAATATTCTGTCGGCCCAGGCCGGAAAGCTGATCGTTACCCCCACAAGACCTAGTGTAGCGAAGCCCAATAGCATGGTCATCAAGAGCTTAGTTGTACCGGCTCCTTTGCCTGTGTTGCCTCCAAACTCTACCTTAATCGTGAAGTCAGGAAAGAGGATATCCAACATCAGCATCAGCGCTGATACAGCCAGCATAGTCAGGATGATGGCCGGTATGGATACATACGGGGGAAAGAACGGTGCACCAGGAACAGCATAATAGACCACTATCTGAAACAGCACACCATAGAGGGCGGGAATCAAGACCGCATAGACCAATTTGGCCGAGTACAGCGTTCGGGGCTCAATGGGGCTACTACACAAGAACCACCAGTTCTTACCTTCTCTGCTGATGGAAATCCCACCCAATTGCGAAATCAGTACACTGCCCATAAGAGCAGGCATCAAGAGGCCCATGGTCCGCACCACCCATAGGTCAGCCATGCCGGGCTCCTCTGTCGGTACATCACCCGTCAAGTTGTAGATGAAAAAACCAAGCACAATGGTAATGACTAGCACATTGTACCAAAGCAGCGGATCTCGCTTTGTAGACAACAGCTCCTTGCGAACTATCGCCATCAGGCGACCCCGGGGCCAGAAAACTCTGGTCTGCCGGGGCACCTTCGTCTTGCTCCTGGCTCTCACTGGAACGTCACCTTTTGTAGCCCATCCCGTCAAGAAGAAGGACCCCGAGAGACTGACAGATAGATAAAACAAGCTGAGGCTACCTATGATCAACGGCAAACCGTTAGCCCAGGTTGAATAGTCAAAGCTAGGCAAAAAGCTTAGGGCGAAGCGACTCATCCATAGATGGGGTAAGTAAGGGTTTTTCCCTATGCCCCATTGACCGACTTGCTCCAGAAGAACCAACGGGTCTTGCAGGTACTCCTGGGTCATCCTAGAACCTGCTATCTGGGAAGCAAAGACGATGACCAGAGCCGCCCCGGCAGAAAGCCCAATGGCGATTTGCTTGATCTTGGCAGATGGAGCAAACCGCATGATGAAAAGGATGAGCAGAGCCAATAAGCTATAGACAAGAAGAGCACCTAGTACCATCGCGGTAATCGCCGCGATATAGAAAACTACCGGAGCCGACTTGATCACCCCATAGGCAATCCATGGGGGCAAGATGAACAGCACGATTGTCTGCAGAATATAAAGAAAGGAGCCAAGCAACTTGGCCGTAAAGACAGTCTTTACCGGTACCGGATTAGATAGCAGAAAAGGCAGATCATCACTTTCAAAGGTACGCTCGTATAGCGTTTTGAACCCCGAAGTCAGTATGAGAAAGAAAACAGCAAGGCTTACTAAGCTGAGAAGTGAAGCCTCAATGGTGCGAGCCAGACCCGGAGATTGTAAGGTCATCTTATCCAAGTTGACAAACAGACCACCCATCACTCTCCCTAGGAGAACAGCCAAAGCTATAGTCACCCCAACAGCAAACAAAGCTCTCAGTTTCGCTTTGCGTTCCTTTAGGGAGTTCTTTGTCTGTATCCATTCATAGTGAAGTAAGGTCAGCAGTGCACCCAAATCTACATCCCCTAATCCTCTTCGTTTTTGGTCGTAAGCTCCAAGAATAGGTCTTCTAGACTAATCGATCTGCCTGTTTCAACGTGTCGGGCACCTTGTCGTAGTTCATCGATGGTACCTAGCGCGATCAGCTTGCCACTTTGAATGATGGCAACTCGGTCACACAGTTCCTCTGCGATTTCTAAGATGTGAGTGGACACGAACACAGTACCACCCTTGCTAACAAAGTCTCTCAGGATATCCTTAATTAGCCTAGCACTTTTTGGATCTAGCCCAACCGTGGGTTCGTCTAGGAATAGCACCCGGGGCTGTGCAAGCAAAGCAGCCGACAGACATACCTTCTGTCTCATGCCGTGGGAGAAACCACCACATAGCTCATGCGCGCGTTCGCTAAGCTCGAACATATCCAGGAGTGCCTCAATACGCTGTGCAGCTTCTGTCTGTTCGATTGCCCGCAGCTCTGCCGCAAACTGCAGAAATTCCCTAGCGGTAAGTTTGTCATAGATGTTAGGAGAGTCTGGCACAAAAGCCATCTTCTCCTTAGCCAAAACTGGCTGCTCCTGTACGTTAATACCAGCAATTCTTGCTGCACCGGAGGTGGGTGTCAATAGTCCGGTGAGCATCTTGATAGTGGTAGTCTTGCCTGCACCATTTGGCCCGAGAAAACCGAACAACTCACCAGCATGTATATGGAAATTCAGCTGGTCGCATGCCACCAAGCTTCCGTATTTTTTGGTCAACCCTTCAGCTATGATCATAGTGACTCCCTCTCACTAGCCAACAACATGATTGTACACACATTAGTCATTGTACCACATCTATACAGGAATATTGCACGAATATCACGGGCACGCATCGACGCTTTACTCACTGAAAGTATCCTCAGCTTCTCTTAGGGTAGCATCAAAACTAGATAAAATCCCGAGAGCCGTGCTTGCTCCATAAGTCATGTCCGTGGTAAACTAATTCGTGTACCAACCTTTCGATTGTCATTTCTAGGGAACAATATACTGGTGAGTTCCTCCGAGCCTGCTCCACAGAATCTAGCGCTTCCTACCGGCTAGTGTGTATCCTGTTTTTCGTTGGAAAGGGGTTTTTATGTGCAGAATAGGCAAGTCACGAACTTCACGGAAGGGGATATCCTGAGGCATTTGCTGATGTTTTCCATCCCCATGCTTCTTGGTAACTTGCTGCAAGCCTTATATAACACCGTAGATAGTATTTGGGTGGGACGTTTTCTGGGGGCTAATGCCCTGGCGGCAGTTTCGGTGGGATTTCCCATTATCTTTGCCTTGATTGCTTTGGTTAACGGCATCACCATGGCTACCACTATCTTGGTGTCTCAGTATTATGGGGCCGGTGAAGAGGAGCGGCTGGCAAAAACAGTCACTAACTCCCTGATTCTCCTGACTGTGATGGGCTTGGTGGTCTCTGCTATCGGCATAATCTTCCGTTATCCACTCTTGCTGTTGATCAACACACCACCGGAGATTATCGATATGGCCGCCGAATACCTTGCCATCTTTATGTCGGGCGTTATCGGCATGTTTCTATATAACGCGGCTAGTTCTGTCCTGCGGGGATTAGGCGATTCCCGTACACCATTACGGTTCTTGGCCTATGCTACGGTGCTCAATATTGTTCTGGATCCATTGTTTATCTTTGGCTTAGGACCCATCCCCTCCATGGGTGTAGCTGGTGCGGCCTTAGCCACAATTATCGCCCAAGGCATATCGGCAGTAATTGGTCTTCGGTACCTTTATTTGAAATCCGGACTATTGCATTATCGGCCCGGCATTTTGCGTTTGGACTGGGAACTAACGGCCTTAACCTTTAGAATCGGACTACCAGCCGGTATACAGCAAGTGCTGGTTTCCATGAGTGCTGTTGTAGTGAATTCCGCTATCAACCGCTTCGGTGCCACGGTAATTGCCGGTTTTGGTGCCGCTTCCCGACTAGATCAATTTGCATTTATGCCATCTATGAGTATCAGTATGGCAGTTTCCGCCCTAGTGGGACAGAATCTAGGTGCCGGTAAACCAGAAAGGGTAGCTGAGACAGTCAGATGGAGTACCCTGCTATCCGCTGGCATCACTGCCATAGTGTCCGTGATTGCCATTTTGCGTCCAGACATCCTCATGGTCCTGTTTACCAAGGATCAGGATGTCCTGGCAGAGGGTGCCAAATACCTAAGGTATGTGTCATTATCCTACATTCCTATGGCTCTGATGTTCACCTTTGGCGGCGTGATCCGAGGCGCCGGCGACACTGTAGCCACCATGCTTTTGACACTCATCTCTCTATGGGTGTTTAGGGTGCCGGCTGCAACCTACCTATCCTCTATTCCCAGCCTGGGGGTAACCGGAGTCTGGATCGCCATAGCCTTGGGATCAGTCATGGGTTTTGTTCTAAACTATGCTTACTACAAGACAGGGCGCTGGCGATCCCGGGTGGTAGTCCAGAGACCGTCAGAGAGCACCGAGTGAAATAGTGACAAGTGATAGCCCAGATCCCAAAGGGGCTAGTGGCACACCATTGTCCACTAACCCCTCTTTTGTTCGCACCTGCATATATGCCTGTGGGTTATCGCCCTCGACCCAACACAGGCTTTACGCTTTCCCGCCCTAGTGGCACCATTGCCCTTTGTCTCTTGTCAAAAACAGCGACCTCATCAATACCATATCTGGCGAGTTCCTTAATGATTGCGGAATAATTGCGCCCGATTTCCTGTGGCGAATGGGCATCAGAGCCCATGGTAATGGGAACATCGTAATCGGCAAGCATTCCTAAGAAATTCTGATATAACCCAAGTGTGCCGTAACCCTCAAAGTTAAAGGCTCTAGTGTTAATCTCAAGGCACATATCCTGAACCTTGGCCGCGGCCACTACTTCAGCTAAGGACTGCAGGACTTCCTTCTCCAAATCCCCCTTGGGCCAAGGTACAGCCTGCCAGGGCAGGTGTATATGAGCAAGGGAGTCAAATAGCCCCGTCTCCACTGCCTGTTTGGCATACCCAAAATACTCTAGAAGTAAATTAGCAGGGGCATCTTCCACCAAAGTAACGTACCGCATATCATAGGCAGGCAAAAAGTGAATTGTACCCATGACAAAGTCAAGGGGCCATTCTTTTAGGAAATCCCGAAGAGCATCCTCAAAGCCGACAAAATAATCTACTTCTAGCCCCCGTTTTAATCTTAAAGGCGTCTTTGTGGCCGCTTCTGCTAAGTCTTCGAGATAGAGAGATAACTCATGATCTTGCATCCATACATAGGGGATGCGTGCTTTAGCTTCTTCGGTCAGATACTGTCTAGAGGTATGTTCTGTAAAGCAGACTTCCTCAATGCCAAGCGCCTCTGCTTTAGTTAAGTATTCCTCTATGGTGCCTTTGGCATGGCGGGAATACACAGTATGAAGATGATAATCTACTAACACGACGGTCCTCCTCCGCGCTTATCCACCCTTTTACCCCAGGTAAGGGCAGACTCCGATCAACCAGTCTATTCAAGCCTATCACGGCCATGTTAAAATTCGGTGACATAGCCCAGGACGCCCTATTTGGGACCCTAGGCCCGTTGACAGCGATACACCCCCAGTCTATAATACAATTAAACGATTACTTAATCGTTTAATTGTATAGAGGAGTGAAGCGTTATGGCCGAGTGCAACCGTTCCCGACTAGACATTTGTGATCAATACTGCCCTAATTGCCAAGAGCAAGATAGGTTACGGGAGAAGCTTTTGGAGGTAGCCGGGTTATCGGAGCTTTTCCGGGTTCTCGGAGATGAAACTAGAACAAAGATCATCTACCTGTTATCCGAACAGGAATTATGTGTTTGTGATTTGGCCGAACTCCTAGACATGAGCATGCCGGCAATCTCCCACCATCTCCGATTTTTGAAAACTATGCGTCTTGTAAAATATCGTCGAGAAGGCAAGCAGGTCTATTATACATTAGACGACCATCATATCGTCAACCTAATCCACCAAGCTCAAGAACACTATGCAGAAGAGAGGTAGAAAGTCATCATGGCCAATACAGCACTTACCAGATCAAAAGCCGGCATGTATCGTCTCCAGGGACTGGACTGTGCCGGATGTGCCGCCAAGATTGAGGCTAGCCTGCAAAGGGAACTTGACCCCGAAGCCAGCGTGAGCTTTGCAACCTTGACTTTGATGATTGATCCAAGCCAAATAATAGCCGCCCAAGAGATCATTGATAGGATTGAACCCGGCGTAACCATTATTAGTCCCACGGAAGCAAGTACCCCATCACAAAGGAGTCTATCTGGCGTCAATGCCACCAATGGGACTCATCACGGGGAGCAAGGACACGGGCATGACCATGCCCACGGTGCCCAGGAAGGAGTTAAACTATGGCCATTAATCAGTGCCGGCACCCTTTTCAGCTTGGGCCTTATCTTCCGTGGCCAACTAGCCTCCATAACTAATGGCTGGGGCGAATACCTTGTCTTTATCACCGCTTATCTTTTGGTAGGGCGGAATGTGATCATTACAGCTATCCGCAATGCCACCCGGGGGCAAATCTTTGATGAGAATTTTCTCATGACTATCGCTACCATCGGAGCCTTTGCCATCGGAAATTTCCCGGAAGCTGTAGGTGTCATGCTCTTTTACTATGTAGGTGAGTTGCTGCAGGATATGGCAGTGACCCGCTCCCGAGGTTCTATCAAAGAGCTCCTTGATATTCGACCAGACACGGCCCACCTAGTAACAGGTACAGGGAGCATTGACGTAAACCCCATGGAAGTACAGATTGGAGATACCATCCTCATAAGGCCTGGTGAGCGTGTCCCACTCGATGGCAGAATCATCGAAGGAGAATCCTTTGTCGACACATCTGCTCTTACCGGAGAATCTGTTCCTCGAAGGGTTGCACCAGGCAAAACAATACTTGCCGGCATGATAAACAGCTCTGGCTTGCTACAAGTGCAGGTTACCAAAGCCTATGGAGAGACGGCTCTAGCCAGGATACTGGAGCTTGTGGAAAACGCCGCAAGTCGCAAGGCACCAACTGAGCAGTTTATTACGAAATTCGCCCGTTATTATACCCCCGCTGTCGTATTCAGTGCGGCCTTAGTAGCAGTAGTACCACCCCTTATCCTGCCGGGAGCGATTTTTCGGGATTGGCTTCATCGGGCCCTAGTGCTGCTGGTGATCTCTTGCCCTTGTGCTCTAGTTATTTCCATCCCTTTAGGGTATTTTGGCGGTATAGGAGGAGCATCCCGCCAAGGCATCCTGGTCAAAGGTGCGAATTACCTAGAGGCATTGGCCGACGTAGATACAGTTGTATTTGACAAGACTGGCACCTTAACAGAGGGAGTATTTGAGGTGCAAAGGATACTGCCAGCGGATGGCTTTAGTCCCGAGGCGGTTCTAGATCTAGCCGCCCAAGCTGAAGTGCACTCCTCCCACCCAATCGCCCTATCCATTTTACAGGCCGCTGGGGATAAGGAGTTTACCGAGGAAGGCGAGTTTCAAGAAATCCCCGGTAAAGGCATGCGCATTGTAGTTCATGGTAGTGAGATTTTGGTAGGTAATGCCAAGCTCCTAACTAGCCATGGCATAGATTTCGCCCCACCTGCAAGCCAAGGCGCTACCATGGTTCACGTGGCTAAGGATAGGCAATATGCCGGTAGTATTACCATTGCCGATAGCATAAAAACCGATGCCCCCAATGCCCTCCACAAGCTGTGGCATCTCAATGTTAAAGAGACGGCCATGCTCACCGGTGATGCCTTATCCACTGCGAGGCAGGTGGGAGAAACGCTTGGTATAGATACCATTCGAGCAGAGCTACTCCCCCATGATAAGGTAGCCGAAATAGAGAGCCTGTTGGCCACTAAAGGCACTCGAGGCAAACTAGCCTTTGTGGGTGATGGTATCAATGATGCTCCTGTCCTAACTAGAGCTGATGTGGGTATTGCCATGGGAGGTCTAGGCTCCGATGCCGCCATTGAAGCCGCCGATGTGGTGATTATGGAGGATCGACTTGAGAAAGTAGGAGAAGCAATCGAGATGGCCCGCTATACCCGCCGCATTATTATCCAAAATATAGTAATGGCCTTTGGAGTCAAAGCTATCTTCATCATCTTGGGTATCTTCGGTGTAGCAACCCTTTGGGAGGCAGTCTTCGCCGATGTAGGTGTGGCACTTCTAGCCGTAATGAATTCCACCCGGGCCTTAAGATTCGAGCCCTCGTCTCAGCAAGTTTGCAGCAGCACCTGTCTGTACAAGCACAGGCAGGCACAAATGGCAGGCTAATAGGTTGGGCTTAAAGCCAAGAAACAGCTGGTAAGCAGCATTAACCCTCAAGGGCTAACCAAATAAAAAGAAGCCCCGGGGTGCCATACCCCGGGGCCCGCTCTTACCTGCCAAACCATCCCATCCATCTGCTCGCGGGAAAGGGCAATCTCACGTGGGAGCCTAAGTCCATGTAAGTGTAGACAAGAATCAACACGATAAGGCTCGCCATCAAGAGCCCGGCATTGGCACTAATATCCGAAAATGACATGCTCCCTACAGTAATTCCCCCTGGGTGGTCAAGTTTTTGACCAGCCGCCATTAGCCTTAAGCCGCTGTTTTTCAGCTTACGTCCCATAGCTTCTGCCACCCATCTATAGAGCCTAGCCATTCCCCTGGCCACAAGAACTAGCCCTTGATACGCCATACCGCCTAACCCTTCCAGAGTTAGATATCGAGGGGGATGCCAATGAAACAGTCCTGTCTTGAGGCCCACCCAACAAAAGGCCATACCGAGTCCCAAGGTGACGATCATGCCTGAGATGTCCGCACCATTCCAGAAACTAAGGGTGTCCAGTGCCATCCTGGCATTTTCCATACCCAAAGCCTCTGCCGCAGGCACAGCCCAAGCTGTAACAAACAGGCTAGGCCTTAGACCAATCACTAACATGACTACCGCCAGCAACCCCATGGCCACCTGAAACTGCCAAGACTCGCCCTGGGATACTTGAGTCTTAGAGGGCTTGCCCAAAAACATCAGATAATACAATTTTGCAAAGGAAGCGGCTGTGCCCACCCCCACTACCAAAAAGAGTCGCTCGGCCCAAATCCCAAGGGGTGTCCCCCCAAGGGCAGCTTGACTAACTGCATGATGCAAAATGGTCTTACTAGCATAACCATTTAGTCCCGGTGCTCCAGTAATTCCCAGCACCGCCAAGAACATAAGCACTGCCGTTACTGGGAACTTCCTCCACAATCCACCCAAGTTATATAGGTTAGTTTCCTTGGTGGCGATATAGACCACACCTACACCTAGAAACAGTGCAGCTTTAAACAGGGCATGGTTGACAATATGATAGATCGCCCCCACTAGGCCAAGGCTCCCCTGGGGCCCTAAGTAGAGACCAACACCTAGCCCTAAAATAATGTAACCCATTTGACTTACGCTATGGTAAGCCAAGAGCCTTTTAGCATCACTTTGCAGCAAAGCCGCAATAACACCTAGAAGCATGGTGCATATCCCAAGGATTGTAACGCCTGGGCCTAACTGGCCCGTGGCTTTACTTAGTTCAAGACCCCAACCAGCCATCTGACCAACACGGATCAATCCATATGCCCCTACCTTGATTAACACCCCTGATAGAAGAGCACTTGCCGGAGTTGGGGCCACGGAATGGGCGTGGGGTAACCAAAGATGTAATGGGACCATACCTGCCTTAACCCCAAATCCAGCCACCATAGCCACCAGACCCCAAGTAAGAAACCTAGGGGTTAGGGCTAGAACAGGGCCAGAT
This sequence comes from Bacillota bacterium, assembly GCA_012798955.1. Taxonomy (GTDB): domain Bacteria; phylum Bacillota; class Limnochordia; order DTU087; family DTU087; genus JAAZMF01. Next base: position 16,606 of record JAAZMF010000092.1, read on the forward strand.
CCAATTGCTACCGAACCACCGGCCGCCCCGACTAGGACAATGCCTAAGGCGACTAAAAGCCCCCCAAAGATACTAAAGAATAGATAAAAGTAACCCGCCCGAATGGCTTCAGTGTTCCAGCGATGAATCACCCAAAAGAAAGACGTAATTGTCATAAGTTCAAAGCAAAGCAACAAGGTCAACATATCCCCTGCCAAGAACACTCCCATGACTGCGCTTAGTGTCAGTAGCAGACATATACTAAAGCCTTGCACTTTGCCTTCATGCTTCATATACTCTGGGGCATACAAAGACGCGGCCCACCACACAAAAGCTGTTAGAAGCACGAAAATCGCTGATAGACCATCCACGCGGAAGCTCGGGCTAAAGGGTCCCGGTAATGCTAGGTTATACGTCAATGGCGCTCCACCAAAAACACCCTTCAGGCTCACAATCCCCAAAAGCAGGACTAGGGAAGTAGACACAAAAGGAATATGCAAATCCTTGCCCCGCAGGGCCACCAAAAGCAGCGCCCCCACTAAAGGGATCAAAGGAAGGATCGCAAACATCATACCATTCACCCCTTACTAGAAAAACGAGTTAACCACAGTTTCCACCCCGGGCCAGATCAGGCCTGGCAAAAGACCCATGACCAAGGAAGTCACAACCAAGACTAGGGTTGGTGCCAACATATAGCCCACTGAACTCCTAGACCTAGCCTTCTGGCCAGAGTGCTTACCTCTCTTACCTTGTCTCCCGGACTTGCCTCCCTGGCCCCCTCTGCCTAGAGCTTCCTGGGGCTTATCCTGAAAAGCAGTAACAATAATGGGTACAAAGTAAAAGGCATTCACAATACCACTAGTAATCAGGACTAACGCCAAGGGCCACTTGCCCCCGGCAACGCCGCCTTTCATCAAGTAATACTTACTCCAGAAGGCGTTAAGGGGCAACATCCCAATCATGCCGATACTAGCTACGGCAAACGCCGTCAAAGTCCACGGAAGCCGCCAACCTACTCCCCGAAGCTCACTAATATTCACCTTGCCGGTCTCTTTAGCGATAATCCCTGCACTAAAAAACAAAGTAATCTTCAGCAGCGAGTGGCTTACCATGTGCACAATAGCACCGGTTAGCCCCAAGGGGTGCAATGTGAAGGCTCCCAGGAGAATATAAGAAAGCTGACTGATGGTAGAATAGGCCAATCGCCGTTTTAGGACATCCTGCTTGAGAGCAATCACACAACCCATGATAATCGTAAAGGATGCTATCCAAGGCAAGATATGACCAAAGGAAACCTGTGCCACCAACTCATGGCCAAAAACTGAGTAGATAACCCGCAGTACACCAAAGACACCGGAATTAACCACCGCCACTGCATGAAGCAAGGCACTAACCGGAGTAGGAGCCACCATAGCTGAAGGTAACCAACCATGCAAGGGCATAATTGCGGCCTTAACACCAAAACCCGCCACAAATAGAGCCAAAAGCCAGCCCGTGCCCGGTCTCACACCTACATTAGCCAGAAGGGGCACCGCCGTGAAATCTAAGGTGCCGGCCCAATTGTACGTAACTACCATGGCCACTAATATTGCACCTGCACCACTCAAGCTATAAATGATATACTTAGCACCAGCTTTAGTGGCTTCCTCGGTCCGCTCATGAATCACTAGAGGATACGTGGCAAAGGTAAGTAGCTCGTAAAAAAGATACGCCGTGAGCAAATTGCCTGAAAAAGCTATACCCAAAGTGGTGGTCAAAGACAGGAGGAAAAAGCTATAATAAGTTCGTTGCCTCGGATCACCTGCCATATATCCAAAGGAATAGATGGTGGCAAATAGCCAAAGCGTAGCCACAATCACCCCAAAAACAGCTCCCAAGGCATCGGGCCTTAGGCTAAGCGTTAATCCAGCCATCTTCCCCGATAGGTGCAACGTCTCACCCGATAGCACTAGGGATGCTACTCGCCAAGTACAAAGAGTAGCAAATGCTGCAAAAATCAGTGCTAGCAGATTACGCAAGCCATCACTCACTCGGGGCAGAGAGGCAATTACTAATCCACCCACCAAACCACTGAGCAAAGCCAAAACAAGATCAGTCATGGACAACCCCTCCTCTTTACACCCCTAATAGATAAGCAAGAAATCTGCGGCTGCTCGGGTGGCCAAATCCAAAAGCGGTCCCGGGATTACGCCCAGAACAACAATACCCACAGCCAGCAAAATAAGCGCTGTCTTCTGGAAGACTCCAGGATCTTGCCATGTTGTACCGGATTTGAACCCCTCGGATACGGGCTCAAAATAGGCGACACGGATGATTGGAAACAGATAACCGGCACAAAGCACACTTCCGATGATGATTACTGTCGCCGGCAAGTACCCACCCATCTCCAAACTGCCCTGCAGCATATACCACTTACCCACAAATCCCGAAAACAGAGGTATGCCCACCAAAGCTAGGCTTCCGATGGTAAAAACCCCCATGGTAATAGGCATCTGTCTACCCACTCCTGCCAACTCACTAACGCGGGCCTTCCCAGTGCCGCTGATGATGGCGCCGGCCGCCAAGAACAAGCTAGACTTAATCAAGGCGTGACTTGCCATATGAAACAGGGTACCAGTCAACCCCCGGGTATTCATGAGCCCCATTCCCAAAAACACATATCCAATTTGAGCCACCGTGGAATAAGCCAGCCTTCGCTTCAACTCATCCTGGGCAAGTGCCAACATAGAACCAGCTAAAATGGCGACCATGCCCAAAAGTACCAAAATGCGATCAAGATTAAATACTGTCAGCAAAGAGACCCCAAATACGTTGTATAGAATCTTCATGAGGCAAATAATGTATCCCTTAACAGCTAATCCCGAGAGAATGGCGCTTGCTGGCGATGGAGCCGATGAATGAGCATCTGGTAGCCATACGTGCAGTGGAAAAAGTGCCGCTTTCACACCAAAACCCACCAAGAAAAAGCTAATAGCCATCCATACTACATGGGGGTAATGCCTCCAGACTTGACTAAGCTGCTGGGCGGCAAATCCCATATTCAAATTACCGGTGATAATATACATGAATCCGATTCCGCCCAGGATCAACCCCGAACCTAAAGTGGCCAAAATCAGATAATTGAAGGCTGCCTCAGCCGCTTTCGGTCCCCGACTTGCACTCACCAAGCCACAACAACTCAGGGTAGCTACTTCCACCAAGACAAAGACATTAAACAGGTCATTGGTAATGGCCATACCTGCAAGGGCTCCGGAAAGCAACAGATAAAGCACGAAAAACCTAGTGCTGCGCTGGGCATCCCCCACCTCTTCACCAAGATTGTCCACCGCATACAAAGAGACAGGCAACATTACTCCTGAGATAACTAACAAGAAGAAAGCCCCAAGGTTCCCCACCCACAATTCAATGCCCCATGGCGCCGACCACCCGCCCATACTATAGACAATCGGGACACCTTTACCTACCAGGATCATCCCGGCAAGATAGGCCGCCCACAACAAACCTAAAGTCTCCACACCAACAACTAGGCTTTGTACCAATCGGAAGCGCCTAGCCATTGGTGATAGCACAAAGGACACAAACAAAGGTGCAATCACCACAAAAACAGGTAAATGTGCTTGGATTGTCGCTGTCATCTGCCCGCCACCCCGCTTCTGATCTCAGACATCCTCTGTGCATCGGTGGTACCATAGAATCTATACAATCTGACAATTAAGGCCAAAGCAAAGGCAGTTACACTAACACTAACCACGATGCCTGTCAGCATTAGAGCCGAAGGTAGCGGGTTAATGTA
>JAAZMF010000093.1 GCA_012798955.1 Bacillota bacterium
AGGCTGGATTTGGTGTCTCTAGATTGCACCCACGGCGACGAAGATGTCTGGGACAACCATATGGGCATACCGGCCATATTGAGGACTCGGGAGAGGATGCTAGAAACTGGCATAGCCCATGATGACACTGTCTTTGTTGCCACCCATTTTTCCCACAATGGTGGACTACTCCACCATGAACTAGAAGAGATCCTAAATCCCCAAGGTTTCGTTGTGGCCTATGATGGTATGCGGCTGACATTGTCAAAAGACTGATAAGGCGAAGCAAAGGAGCATTGGTTGTAAAGTCCGATTCGTGGAAAGGCTAAAGCAAGAGCATTTCCTTGGATCTAGACGGAATTCCATGAAAACACCTGGGCAGGAATCACTCCTCTAGAGCAGGAATTACTAAGAAAGCATCTTGTTCCAGTGGAGTCTAATACCTCAACATGGGCTCAAGAAGCTTGAACATACGGGGAGGAACAGTAACATGGCCATTCGTGTGACAGTATGGAATGAAAACAAGCATGAACAAACAAATGAAAAGGTGCGGGAGGTATATCCTGCAGGTATACATGGAGCTATCGCCGAGTTCCTGCGGGCCCAGGGCATGGACGTAGGTACAGCGACTTTAGATGAGCCGGAACATGGTCTTACTGATGAAGTCCTGAACAAAACCGATGTGCTTATTTGGTGGGGTCATGTGGCCCACGAGGAAGTGAGCGACAAGATTGTAGATAAGGTCCATAAACGGGTCTTGGAGGGTATGGGCCTCATCGTCTTGCACTCGGGGCATTTCTCCAAGATTTTCCGTAAACTAATGGGTACTACTTGTGATCTGAAATGGAGAGAAATCGGTGAGAAAGAGCGGCTTTGGGTGGTAGAGCCAAGCCACCCGATTGTAGAGGGCATTGGCGAGTATATTGAGCTACCCCAGACAGAGATGTATGGGGAGCGCTTTGATATTCCGGCGCCGGATACTCTGGTATTTACTAGCTGGTTTGCCGGTGGCGAAGTCTTCCGCAGTGGTTGCTGCTATAATCGGGGAAAGGGCAAAGTCTTCTATTTCCGCCCTGGACATGAAACCTATCCTATTTTCTATAATAAGGATATTCAGCGGGTAATCTCCAACGCCGTACGCTGGGCTGCTCCCAGCGAGGGTCCGTCACCAAAGTTCGGCCATGTACCAGAGCCTTTAGAGACAATCTCGTAAGAACCATAGGGAGCTTACAAGGGTACTTTAGGGAGCTGTCTTGTCGGGCAGCTCTTTTAGTGTCCAACCCAGTGTCTAGGTTTAGTAATGGGCTTGGAAGGGAATGAAATATAAACGATGGGTCTACCCGAAGTAGTAATCTATACCGATGGAGCTTGCTCCGGCAACCCTGGTCCCGGTGGTTGGGCCGCCATTTTGATCTACGGACCCCACCAAAAAGAAGTGACAGGGTATGAGGCATATTCCACCAATCAGCGGATGGAGTTGATGGCGGCTATAGGTGGTCTAGAGGCTTTGACTAGGCCATGTAAAGTGGCGCTCCACAGTGATAGTGCTTATCTAATCAATGCCTTCCAACGGAATTGGTTAGCAAACTGGCAACGCAATGGTTGGCTCAATGCCAAAAAGAAGCCAGTGGAAAACCAGGATTTATGGAAAAGGCTAATTGAACTGACCAAAGAGCACAAGGTGCATTGGGTCAAAGTTGAAGGCCATGCAGATGATGAGCTAAACAATCGCTGTGATTATCTGGCCAAGGAAGCCATTAGGGAACACTCTGAGCAGGAATGATAACTTGAATCATGAGGGTAGACTTAGGTTTATCAAAATATTAGAAAGCTGCCGCTGGGGAAGGTTAACAGCGGCAGTTGTGATCTACGGAGATCTTGTGAGGAGGCGCACAATGTTACAAGGCAAAAAAGTTTCAATATTTAACGTGGCCAATCGTCGCAGTCTAGCATGGGCCATAGCTGCCGCTATGGATGGGCAAGGGGCTCATGTTGCTTTAGGCTATCAAAATGAGCGCATGGGCGAGGAAGTAGGTCCTTTGGCGGAGGAACTGACGCAAGAGGGACTAACGATGATGTGTGACGTCTTGTCAGAGGAATCCATGGATGGGGCTTTCCATCTGATAGAAAGGGAGTGGGGTAGTCTCGATGTACTCGTCCATTCTCTGGCTTTTGCCCCAAAAGAGGCTTTGGAGAACCCCTTTGTCGATACGAGTAGGGATAGTTTTCAGATAGCGCTAGAGATCAGCTCCTATTCCCTAGTGGCCCTAGCCAAGCGGGCTCTACCACTTATGAAAGAGGGTGGCAGCATTATTACCCTCACCTATTTTGGTGCCGAGAAAGTTGTGCCCAATTACAATGTGATGGGTGTAGCTAAAGCCGCCCTGGAGGCTAGTGTGAGGTATTTGGCCTATGACTTAGGCAGTAATGGCATTCGGGTAAACGCCGTATCAGCAGGACCTGTCAGTACTTTGGCTAGCCGGGGGATTCCAGGGTTTGTGGATATGCTGAAAGGCCATAGGGAAAGGGCTCCCTTGGGCAAAAATATTGACCAACAAGATGTGGCCGCGGCGGCGGTCTTTCTAGCTAGCTTTATGGCCGATGGGATCACCGGGGAAATTCTGCATGTCGATGCCGGTTACAATATTATGGGATTTTGAGCTTTCCAGGTGGGCAGGAAAAAAATGCCTATTTCCAGAATAAGAAGACTAGGTAATCTATATGGAGGTGAGGGAGTATGAAGGTTGGCATTGTGGGGCTAGGCACCATGGGTACAACCCATGCGGCAAGCTATCAGAATATAGCCGGTTGCCAGCTGGTGGCCGTAGCTGATATTCAGCCGGAGCGAAGCCAAAGCATGGCCGATAAGTACGGTGTGCGGGGATACGCCACCCTTGCCGAGATGTTAGCGGCAGAGGATTTGGATGTAGTGGATGTATGCCTGCCAACGTTTCTCCATCGGGAGGCAGTGGAAACGGCAGCCGAGGCGGGGAAACACGTTTTTTGCGAGAAACCCCTTGCCCGCAATCGCAGTGAGGGGCAGGCCATGATCGATGCTTGCCAGAGGGCCGGCGTTAAGCTAGGTGTGGGCCATGTATTGCGGTTTTTCCCAGAATACCAGAGGGCCAAGGCTATTATGGATGCCGGTGAGATGGGTCAGATTGGTACAGTCTATACTTACCGGGGTGGAGGTGGATTCCCCACAGCTTGGCAAGATTGGTATGCTAGGTATGAATGGAGTGGTGGAATCACCCTAGATTTGATCATCCATGACTTGGATTTTCTCCTTTGGACCTTAGGAGATGTAGAGCGGGTTTTTGCTAAGAGCACTTGGGGCCGGGAGTATGATCGCATGGAGCATGTGCTAGTGAGCCTGCGGTTTGCCAATGGTGTAATCGCCAATGTTGAAGGTACATGGCTAGATCTAGGTGCTTTCGGTACCAAGTTCGAGTTTGCATGTACCGACGGGTTGCTGATCCATGACTCCACATCAGCCTCAGCTTTTACAAGTTACCAGTTGCAGAGTGAATCCCAGGGAGGCAACGGCGGTGTGGCCGTGCCGGAAAGTCCTTTGGCTCGGGATCCCTATACATTGGAGCTTGAGCATTTTATTAATTGCCTCCATGAAGGCAAGGAACCCATGATCAATGGCGAAGCGGCCTTAAGGGCAGTGGATGTTGCTGTGGCAGCGCAAAAATCTATCGCTACCGGAAAACCGGTTAGACCGGAAAGGGGGTAAGGGTGATGAAAATTGGTATTATGAGTTTTGCCCATCTGCATGCTTATGCATATGTAGATGCTATCCGGCAGTTGCCAGGGGTGGAGTTTGTGGGGGTGGCTGATAGCGATCTAGCTAGGGGTCAAGCCGCCGCAGATCAGGCGGAGACTAAGCTGTTTCCCACATTTGAGGCGCTTTTGGAGGCAGACATAGATGGTGTGATCATTACTGCCGCCAATGCTGATCATCGCAGACTAACGGAGATGAGTGCGGCTGCGGGCAAACATATACTCTGTGAGAAGCCCATTGCAACTACCCTAGAAGACGCCAAGGCCATGGAGAAAGTCACCCGAGAAGCCGGGGTCAAATTCCAGATGGCTTTCCCTTGCCGCTATATTCCGGCTGTGCAACGCTTAAAAGAGCAGTACGATGATGGAAGCTTAGGAAGAGTTGTGCTATTGCGGGGTACTAACCACGGACGTATGCCCGGGGGCTTTTTTGTGGATCCCGAGGCAGCCGGTGGCGGCGCCGTGATTGATCATACGGTTCACGTCGTTGACATAGTGCGCTGGATCTTCCAAACAGAGGTTGTCGAAGTTTACGCTGAAATAGATCGGCGCTTCCATGATATTCCCACGGAGGATTGCGGGCTTTTGACACTGGAGCTAGATAATGGCGCGTTTATGACTTTAGACCCAAGCTGGTCAAGGCCAGATGATTTTTACACTTGGGGAGATGTCTACTTGAAGGTTGTGGGCACAAATATGGTGTCAGAAGTAGATATGATGCGCCAAAGCCTAGAGCGGATTGGTAAGGGACAACCTAACTATCAGTGGGACTTCTGGGGCTCCAATAGTGATTACTACTTAGTTAAGGAATTTGTAGATAGTTTCCGGGAGGATCGCTCCCCTAGCATCACGGCAAGAGATGGTATTAAGGCTCTAGAGGTGGCCTTAGCTGCTTATGAGTCTGCCCAGACAAAGCAACCTGTGCGTCTGTGTTAGTCTAGGTAGTTTAGGTTGATGGTGATACTAGACAGGGCCCATGGCGTCAAGCCCAGGGATCAAGGACTGCTATGGTGTGGTAGATTGGTTGGCATTGGGCTAGATTGTGGCCCTGTCTTTATTTAGGAAAGCAAAGGTGTAATCTCATGACTAAGGATTTTGATGTGGCCATTGTGGGCGGGGGTGTAGCGGGCTTAACGGCGGCAGCCTATGTGGCGAAGGCGGGGAAGAGTGTATGCATTCTAGAGCAACAGCACAAGGTCGGTGGCCTTGCCGGTGCCTTCTTCCGCAGGGATTACTTGTTTGAACAGTCTCTTCAGGCTTTGGTAGGTTGCCATCCCGGTGGTTCCGTCCATACGTGCCGGGAGGAGCTGGGTCTAAATCTCAGCTTCAAACAGCTTGATCCCTATAGTCGCCAAATAGGTCCCGGTTTCGACATATTGGTGTCTTCCGATGTAGGACAGTGGGTCAGCGAGCTATGTCGGCTTTTTCCGGGAGATGCCAATGCCATCAAGGGGTTGGTAGCCGATGCCATTAAGCTTTTCAGGCGACTACCTGATACTCCCAAAAAACCCCAGAGTATGTTCACAAAATGGGAGAAGCTAAAGATAGGGGCGGCATCACTATGGAACATGGGACTATTTGGTAAATATTCCGACTTAAATATCCAAGATCTACTGTCCCAGGAATTTAAAGATCCGCAGCTCCGCACGTTCTTCTATTCCTTGTACCCCGTAGGTGAAGCGTCGGCTATGCTGCTCTTGACTGCTATTGGCTGGATAAAGGAAAAGCAGTTACACTACCCTGTTGGTGGTGGGCAGGCATTGGTAGATTCGTTGCGACAGGCCGTGGAAGCCAATGGGGGTGAGGTCCGCTGTGGCCAAGCAGTGAGCAGCATACTCGTTGATGATGGTAAAGCCATAGGAGTTAGCCTTGGCGATGGCGAGAGTATTAGAAGCGATTATGTGATTGCCGCTTGTGATGCCATGAAGCTCTATGACCAGTTACTTCCCCCTGGTGCCGTGCCTGAATATGTGCTGGAGGATCTAGGCGATCTAGAGCCTTGGCCCTCGTATTTTTTGATTTCTTTAGGTGTCGCGGACAGTGTGACAGATTCGGGGCCTTGGCATCATCATATTACCTATTGTCCTGCCCTGATGGATGCCATGGATAGCGAAGACCCTAGTCATTGGTTAATCAATGTAGTAGATAATAGCTATGCCGATAGTCTCCATGCTCCTACTAACTATCGGAGTATCACGGTGGGTGCCAGTGTATCTTTTGAATACGGGCAACGCTGGCAAACCATCAGTGAGATGCGGGGCCCGGAGTACACGGCACTAAAAGATGAAGTGGCCACGGCCCTGCTAGCTTCCGCTGAACGGTTACTACCGGGGCTACGGGATCGGGTGGTTGTGGCCGATGCGGCTACACCCATAACATATCGGCGCTATACGGGCAATTGGAAAGGCGCAAGAAGGGGCTGGCTTCCTACGGCGGGGAGCTTGTCCCACATAAAGCGGGAGAGTACGGCATTACCTAATCTTTTTCAATGTGGGCACTGGTATGTCCATTCTGGCAGTGTGGGGGGTGCCATGCAGTCAGGGAAAAACGCCGCCCTTTTACTCATGGCCAACTCTAAAGGGGGTCAGTAGCTTCTAGCTTTAAGTTCTCCTCCCGGGCTACAGCACGTTTGTTGGCTACTTCCTCCATGAGTTTGTCCTGGAAAGTAATACCCTTCACCCTTTCCAGGAAGTTTGGGGGAGTGACCTCTGCCGACACACGGTTCGGCGCTTTGTACCATGTACATCTTGGTCCATTGACGGCTTCTACCCGTGCAGTATGGGCGTAGAGAGTCACCCTAATCCCCCAGGTTTTGTCTGGCTCGAATTCAAGGTAGACTGCCATCTTATCCGTTGGCCGACTCCATACGCCTATATCAAGTAGTCTCTGCATTTACCTCATCCCAGAATTTGCTGTGATATAGTCTTCCTATCACATTCGGTTCTGGGATCTTCGATGAATTCCTGCTTATTTCGGATCGTTGGCCATCTCCTTGTCCTCGGCTCCACGGAATTTGCCAAGTAGACTAGTCTCTTGCTCCAGACATATTGGGCAACGGACAACACCGGAAACTAGATCAAAGTGGGGATTATCGGTGTCCTGACCGCATCTCATACAGACATAATCATGAGCCATAACTTCACCCCCGTTGATTTTGTTTAAGTCAACACGTGTAGAATAGCGATGCCTAATAGGGCGGAACTCGACAGGTAGCCACAATACCAAGTCCCGCCCTATGGTTTGCCTTAGGTTATTTTGAGATCATCCACTCCCACGCTAGCGGGAAGTGTGCCTAGGTAGCTAGAAGACCCGGATGGCCCAGTCGATACCATTATTGTTGTCCCAGTTCATAGCGCTATCATGGAAGCAGAAATTCACTTCATGTCGGGCTTTGGCCTTTACCATGGCATGGAAGCATCCAGAAGGATGACGCATCATCTCGATGGTGGCGGGATTCTGCCAATCGTCGGTTCCATAATGGAGATAGACTTGGTCTGCACCACTTTTCTGTAGAAGGCCATCATAGCTGATTGAGATGTCCTGGTTTTGGTATGGATTACTAGGGTCCACTGTGACCCCGTGAATTAACTGCATAGGTCAGGCTCCTTTCTCTGGAATTCAAATTTAGGATATCCATGGGATAGGTCTGTCATACACTTTCCCAAGTGTCAATGGTCATTTGGGAACCCCCTTTTTTTGGCCCTCCTCCCTTGGGTCATTCCCACAACCATGGCCACAAAGCAGGATTGCGGGAGCCGATGGAGTAATGGACAGTGGTAAAAGGTGGGATGATGAGCCTCAGGCACTAAAGGGGAATTATAGTATAGAACACCCCCGCCTAAGGCCAATGAGGAGGTCTAGGTTTGATTAGTATTGCCAAGGATGCGCAGCAAAAATATAGAGAGAAGCTTGTCACACCCCAAGAGGCGGTAACCCGCATTGAAAGCGGTAGCACGGTTATTCAACCTCTAGGGGCCGGTGAACCTCCGGCCTTATTGGCTGGGATTGCCGATGCAGTGAAGACTAGGCGGCTGCGCAACATTACCATGCATGCCATGTTGCCCTTAGCTAATACCTTGAAAACTGTTTTGCGTAGCGATCTACCCCCCGAGATTAAATGGGAATCATATTTCTTTAGTGGAGTGGATCGCAAAGCTTACAATGAGGGACGGGCAACGTATGTACCCAATTTGTTTCATCAGGCACCCCGGATATTCACGGAATTTGGGCAAATCGATACAGCCATCGCCACCGTCTCTCCCATGGATCGCCATGGTTGCTTTAGTCTGGGGGTATCGGTGGATTACACACTGGAAGTCTGCCGTCGGGCTCGCCAACTCATCGTGGAGGTCAACCCCAATATGCCCCGTATCCACGGTGCCGGATTCTTGCATATCGATGAGATAGATGCCATTGTTGAGCACACAGCTCCCCTCGCGGAAATGGAGCCCCCGGTTTTTGGATCGGAAGAGGAACGCATCGGGCAACTTGTTGCTGAGATGGTGCCTAATGGGGCAACTTTGCAGCTAGGCATCGGTGGGATACCTAGCGCGGTGACGAAATACCTCATGGATCACAGGGATCTAGGTATCCATACGGAGATGATGAGTGATAGCCTCATGAATCTGATTTTGGCCGGAGTGGCCACAGGGCGCTGTAAGACGATCCACAAGCATAAAGCAGTCATCTCCTTTGCCACGGGGACTAGGCGACTATACGATTTTCTAGATGACAACCCTATGGTAGAAGCCCTACCGGTGGAATACGTGAATGATCCAGCCGTGATTGCCCGTAACCATCAGCAAGTGGCCATTAATGCCGCACTGCAAGTGGATCTAACTGGTCAGTGTTGTGCTGAATCCTTTGGAGTCAGTCAATATAGCGGTACCGGGGGACAGCTAGACTTTACTAGGGGAGCCTTCAACTCACCGGGAGGGATGGCGATCTTGGCCTTTAGCTCCACGGCCAAGGGTGGCACAGTATCTCGCATCGTGCCCACATTAAGTCCCGGAGCTGTGGTGACCACGCCCAGGACGGATGTGCACTACATCGTGACGGAGCATGGAGTCGCTCAACTCAAGGGCAAATCCCTCACGGAAAGGGCGCGTCTGCTCATAGGTTTGGCCCATCCCCAATTTCGAGAGACCCTGGAATGGGAAGCTAAGCAAATTGGGTTACTCTGATACCCTTGGCATTGTAGCTATATGGTCTTTCACCTAGCTGAGGTGCTTTTGGAGGGTATCAAGGCAGGGAAGTGATTAACTTAGGTTGGAAGTCGATGGCATCACAGGACACCAAATGGTAATTTACACCATTATGCAAGCCTGTAAGGGCTTGTCTTTGGGCATACCCGTGGAGATGGCCATAAACACAGTGCGCGGCACCGATGGTCTCCAAGGCTTCGGTAAACCCCGATGGGGATTGGTTCTCATCGGTGGGAGGGTAGTGGAGCATGACGATGTAGGGTTTATATCCGGCCTTAGTCGCCGATTGCAGGGAAAGACGTAGCCTTTCTATCTCCCTTAAATAAATGCGCTCATCGGCTGCCGTAAAATCATTGGCAGTGGGACACTTCCAGCCCCTAGTGCCACATACGGCCAATCCATTGGGCAGCGGGTAGAAATCATTTTGGAGGGCGTAGACGTTTTCTGGTAGACGTTTGCGGAGCTGGGATATGCTCTTCCACCAAAGGTCATGATTGCCTTTCACTAATAGAGTTGTGCCTGGCAGAGTCCCAAGAAAGTCTAGATCAGCCTCGGCAGCAGGCAGATGCATAGCCCAAGACAAATCCCCTGGAGAGAGCACTAAGTCCTCCGTCGATACTATGCTCCGCCACCCGGTGGCAATGCGGTCCCCGTGATTTTGCCATTCTGGTCCGAAAATATCCATGGGCTTGTCTTCACCGCCGGGTAGATGTAGATCGCTGATGCCATATATTTTGATGGTGATCACCTCCGGTGCTTCAAGTAGATTCCGCCTGATAGGAGTTTTTTCCTCTTTCCCGAAACTAGTAATGTCAAATACTTTCGGTTGATGAAGAATCTGGAGGGGTGTAAACGATGGACCCTTTGGTGGAGCAAATGGAGATAGGTCTCAGTGAGATGCTAGACCTATACCATGAATTACTGGATTTGAGCATAGCCATGGCCAAACATCTGGAATCTGATGACTGGGAGGCAGTCAATGAGGTCTTGTGTGCCAAAGAAGCCATTACAGGCAAAATCGATAATGGACAGGCAAGGGTTGAGGAGCTTCGGACTGACCTGGAGAGGCATCTGGAGCTTGAGGTGTTCTCTGTGTCGGCTTTAGAAGAGCATTTCCATGCCCCAGAGTTGAGTCACATATTGAACCAGCTGATGGATGTGATTCAACAGATCCAGGCCACAGATGGGGATAATGAACGGCGGTTGCGCCAGATGGTGGCCAATGTGCAGCTCCAAATGGATGATCTGCAAAAGGGACAAAAGGCTGCCAAGGCCTACCAACCGAATCCACCATTACAGGGGAATGCTCGATTTGTAGATGAGAAGAAATGAGCTATCAAACGAGTTTTACAAGATTGGTGCACGTATCTAAGGAGGCGCAATGAGCGAGTGGCAGGTAGTAGCAGGCAACACTGGCACAGCATGACAGCAGACGAGGCAGCAGATTTTCTTAAGACGGATTTGCATCACGGATTGACGGTTACCGAAGCCGCACGTCGGTTAAGGGATCTTGGCCCCAATGAATTGCAGGGTGACTCTGGACGCAGTTTATTATCCATGATCATATCACAGTTTCAAGATGTGATGGTACTCATGCTCATGGGGGCCGCAGTTATATCTGGTTTTATGGGTGAAATAACAGACAGCATTGTCATTCTACTGATTGTAGTCCTTAATGCTGTAATCGGAGTGGTGCAAGAGAGCAAAGCAGAGAGCTCTTTAGCGGCTCTAAAGCAATTGTCCGCTCCTAGAGCTATCGTTCGACGGGATGGCAAGGCCCAGGAGATCCCCGCCCGGGAGTTGGTGCCTGGCGATTTGATTCTTCTGGAGGCTGGGGCCAATGTGCCAGCTGATGCCCGATTAGTGGAAGTGGCAAACTTTCGTTGTGAAGAGGCGGCCCTAACCGGTGAGTCTGTTTCTGTGGAGAAGATGGCATCTCCCCTTTCTGACGATGATGCCACCTTGGGCGATCGTGTCAATATGGTATTTAGTGGGACGACATCTGTCTATGGTCGCTGCCATGGGCTGGTGACTGCCACAGGCATGGATACACAGATTGGTCAGATTGCCACTATGATCCAAGGAGCCCCCCAGGAAGCCACTCCACTTCAACGGAAATTGGATGAATTGGGAAAAAGCCTGGGTGCTATAGCCCTTGTGTTGGTTGTATTAGTGTTTCTAGCAGGGGTTTTGCGAGGTGAGCCTGCCTTTGAGATGTTTATGACCGCTATCAGTCTAGCTGTCGCGGCGATCCCAGAAGGGCTACCTGCCATTGTCACCATTGTATTGGCCATGGGCGTGCAGCGCATGAGTAGGCGGCAGGCTATTATTCGCAGATTGCCGGCGGTAGAGACGTTAGGGACAGCTAGTGTGATAGCGTCGGACAAGACCGGTACCTTGACTCAAAATGAGATGACGGTAACTCGGGTTTATGTGAATGGCAGATTTCTCAGTGTTACCGGGCAAGGCTATGAGCCCAAGGGAGATCTGATGAACCAAGCTGGTGAGGTAGAAGCCGAACCTTTAGCTGATCCCCACCTCAATGTGTTACTCCATGGTTTTGCACTAGCTAGTGACGCCCAATTTGATGCCAATAGCGTTGGGTATGAGATTATCGGCGATCCTACTGAAGGGGCATTGGTGGTATTGGGCGCTAAGACCGGTATCCCTGTGGATGATGATGATCACTACCCCCGCATCGGTGAGCTACCTTTCGATTCTAGTCGCAAGCTCATGACCACGTTCCACAGCAAGGGCAATGGCAGGCTAGACGCCGTAGAGGCCCTTAGGCAACCTGTCATCTCTTTCACTAAGGGAGCTCCTGACATCTTGCTCGCTCGGTGCAGCCATATCTATTCCGAGGGTGAGATTCGTTTGCTCCAGGACGAGGAGAGACAGGCCCTTCTAGATATTAATGCCGGTATGGGGCAGGCGGCTTTGAGGGTACTAGCCTTGGCCTTTCGCCAGTGGGATGCTATGCCCTCGGTTATCGATTCAGATGTAGCTGAAGAGGATCTTGTCTTTGTGGGCTTTGCCGGTATGATCGATCCTCCTCGGCCTGAGGTAAAGGCGGCAGTTGCTGTTGCTAAGCAAGCGGGGCTTAGAACCATCATGGTTACCGGTGACCATAAACTTACGGCCACAGCTATTGCCCAGGATTTGGGTATTTTGGAGAGCCCAAATCAACTTGTAGTTTCAGGGCAGGAACTAGAGGAATTCAGCGATGGGGAGCTCGAGGCTATCATAGAAGATGTAAGGGTTTTTGCCCGGGTGTCACCAGAGCACAAGGTGAGAATCGTTGATGCCCTGAAGGCTAAAAATCATGTGGTGGCCATGACCGGAGATGGAGTCAATGATGCACCGGCACTCAAGCGAGCAGATATTGGGGCGGCTATGGGGATCACCGGCACCGATGTGGCCAAGGAAGCTGCAGATATGGTGTTGGCCGACGATAACTTTGCCACTATTGTGGCGGCAGTGGGTGAGGGCCGCACAATTTACGCCAATATCCGTAAATCCGTGTATTACCTGTTGTCCTGCAATGTAGGGGAGATTTTTACGATTTTTATGGCTATCATGCTCGGTTGGGGTAGACCCTTAACTGCCATTCAGATCCTATGGATTAACCTTGTAACCGATGGTCTGCCCGCTTTGGCCTTAGGTATGGAGCCTGGAGAGCCAGGGATTATGGAAAGGCGACCTAGGGGAAGCAAGGAGAGCATTTTCGCAGGAGGTATGTCATACAGGATTTTCCTGCATGGCTGTCTAATAGGCTTATTAGGACTGATGGCCTATTACCTGGGCACTAGGCGTGGCGCTCCTGTGGCTATGGCCCGCACAATGGCCTTTGGAACTGTTGCTTTTTCGCAGCTATTTCATGCATTCAATGCTAGATCGGAACAATCGATTTTCCGAATCGGACTATTTAGCAACAGATATCTCATTATGGCATTTGCTGCCTCCGCCGCTTTGCAGTTAGCAGTCTTGCTCATACCAGCCGTACAGCCCATCTTTGGTGTAGTGCCACTGGATGTTTTACATTGGGATTTGGTAATCGGGTTGTCGATTGTTCCAATTGTCATCGGTGAGGCGCAAAAACTAGTGGAGGGTTCTATTAGGTTAAGGAAGAGTGAGTAGGTTAGTGCGCATTTTCTAAGGGGGGGTTGCCATGGCTTTGCGAGATCGGATGAGAACTAGGAGACAATCGGGCCCAGAGGAGGAGAGCGGCGGCCAGGAGCAAAATATCATGGACAGCAGAACATTGCCCCTTACCCAGGAGCCTGATAGGACGGCTCCTGAAGAGGACTCAGCGGTTGAGCGGTTGCCCGTTGATGGACGCATCTCTGTTATTGATGGAGTCGTCTCCATCATACCACCAGAAGACGGGGGTAGATGGCCGGTGATTCGGCCAGGCAGGAATGTGATCCTACGGGTAAACGGTGAAGCCATAGAAGATAAACGTGTCCTAGGCCCCGATGACACCGTGGAGATAATACCAGCTGATGAAGAACCGATATGCGAAATCAAGGTTAGTATTAGCTCCACAAAGATGCAGGCCGTAGCTTCTGTTCATCGCCAAGCTGGTAAGCGATTTGAAGTATCCGATGTGCCCGAGAGCCAGTTTGCCCGGATAACAGCGGAGCTATCTGAGATTACTGAACCGCCTGATCCTAGTGTACAAGATGTTATGGACAAGCTTGCCGAAGCAGGGGTTGTATTCGGCATTCAGCAAAGTGCAATCCAGGACTTAATTCAAAACCAGAGTGCAAGGACAGTGGTAGTAGCTGAGGGCAAGCCACCGGGGGAGCCGGTAGATGGGTTAATTCGCTTTTTCTTTACCGAAATCTCGGAAGTGGACATAGATCATACGGCTACCCGGATCGATCTATATGATCGCCACGCCATCACCTGGGTACAACCCCGGGATGTTTTGGCTGAGAGGGTTGATCCAGTCCCTGGTGAACCAGGGACAGATGTGCTGGGCAATTCCATCCGCCCTCGCAATTTCCGTAATCCTGTGCTTTCCATAGGCGAAGGTGTAGAGCTATTGGATGAAGGTCGCAAGGCGGTGGCTACCCGAGAGGGACGCCCAATTCTTGATGGTAAGACCATCAAGGTAGTGCCCACTTTTGTGGTATCCCAAAATGCCGATGCCAGCACAGGACATATTCGGTTCTCAGGCGATGTAGTCATCAACGGTGATGTGCTAGATCGAGTAGAAGTGGTCTCAGGAGGTTTGGTGGAGATCGCGGGGCTCGTATCCCATGCTAAGGTCATGGGCCAACAGGGTGTTATTATTCAAAAGAGCGTCATAGGGGGCCAAGTAGAAGCAGGCGGGATTGCCGCAGAATGTAAGCGGAGCCTATCAGTTGTCAACTCGCTGAGCCTTAGACTCGAGGATCTGCTCAAAGCGGTGCAGCAATTGCAGCGGGATCCCCGTATGCAACAACTCAAATTAACTGATGGCCAGTTAATTCAGCAGCTTCTGGAGGGTAAGTTCAGCGAGATTCCTAAGCAAATCGTGGAGCTGGAGGAATGTGCGGCTCGCTCATTGTCTTTGTTCCAGGATTTTGCCGCTCTTTTGTCTACCCTACGAAGCAAATTGGTCGGGCTTGGGCCTACTGGCATTACATCCCGTTGGGAGCTACAATCATTGTTGGAGTCCCTGCACAACCTGGCATTACATCTGGAGGCCATGCAAGCCGAGGAGGCAGATATAGAGGTAAAAAGTCTGCAAAACGCGACCATCATGGCCAGTGGTAAGGTTACAATCAATGGGACGGGGTGCTATTACTCCCACATTTTAGCCGGTAAGGGGGTCAAGGCCCCCAGGGGGCTACTACGGGGTGGCAAGGTTGTGGTCAATGAAGGCAATGTAGAGTTTAAGGAATTGGGCGGCCCAGGCGGAGTAGCCACGGAAGTAGTGATTGTAGATGGAGGCACCATCACTGCAGACATAATTCATCCTAATGTCAGTATCTCCATCCGGGGCGAGACGAGAGTGTTTAGAGATCCTCTTCGGCGGGCCAGGGCGTTTGTCAATGAAGAAGGGGAGCTTGTAGTGTAACCCCGATTATACACCCTAGGCTCATGTTAATGCATAAAAACGGCTTTGGTCAATCTAGGCAGATATTGTAGACATTGTTTTCTTTGCCAAGGCAAGATATAATACAGGTGATAGTGTGGGCCCTAGCGGTCGGTGTGACATCCAACCTGCCACGGCAGAAGACCAAGCCCTAAGGCCACCGTTTTGATCCCTTGAGGTGTTGATAAGAACACTGCCCCCCGGCGGGGTAAAGACAATGGGGCAAAGGCAGGCCCGCGCTTAATTAGCGTTAGTATGTTAACTACGGATGAAAAGAAGGGGATCAGATTAATGGCTGCCTTTGTTGACAAGGTTTTGGTCTGCCGTGACTGTGGTTCAGATTTTACTTTTACCTCCGGGGAGCAAGCTTTCTACGAAGAAAGAGGCTTTGTAAATGAGCCCACCCGGTGCCCTGAGTGTCGTCGTAATCGCAAACAGCAACGCAATGCTCCAGCTCGTCCACGTCAGCGGGAGATGTTTCGAGTGGTTTGCGCCGACTGTGGTGTAGACACAGAAGTGCCTTTTAAGCCTCAGTCAGATAGACCGGTGTATTGCAGAGATTGCTTTGCTAACCACCGGGGATAATCTAGCTTAGGTACTTGATTTTCAAGACCCCAACCGATATGCAACCGGGGAATATCGGAAAAGGGTCTTTTTTTGTGCTTGTAATTTTATGCTTTTGGCTGTATAATTATCTTGTCGCAGTGATATGCTGCGGCAGATTAAGAGAGGGGTTGTTCAAGTGAAAAAGTTCAATCGCTTGGCCATCATACTTACAGTGATGCTGTTCTTTGGAGCTTCAGGGTGGGGCTTTGCCCAAGAAGTATTGCGGGTAGCTTCCGATGCCACTTTCCCACCCTTTGAAAGCGTAGATCCCGATACCGACGAATGCGTAGGTTTTGACATTGATTTGATTAAGGCCATCGGTGCTGAAATCGGCATGGAGGTAGAGATTCTAAATACGGCTTGGGATGGTATCTTGCCGGGTCTGATCAATGGCAACTATGATGCTGTAATTGCCGCCATGACCATTACCGAGGCTCGTCTGGAAGCTGTGGATTTCTCTGACCCGTATTTTAATGCTAGTCAAGTCTTAGTAGTTCGCAAAGACGATGATCAAATTAAAGGTCTAGATGATCTGGCAGGTAAGGTAGCCGCTGTACAGATTGGAACCACGGGGGATCTGGAAGCTAGTGAAATGGATAGTCTAAAAAGAGTTGCTCGCTTTAATAGTATTCCAGAAGCCTTTTTGGAGTTGCAGAATAAGGCAGCGGATCTTGCCGTTGTAGACATGCAGGTAGCTAACGATTATATCAAAAATAACCCCAACAGCGCCAAGATCGTGGGTGAGCCCTTCACCACTGAGCACTATGGGATCGCTATCCGCAAGGGCAGAGAAGAACTCTTAACTAAAATCAATGCAGGCTTGGCAGCTGTCATTGAAAAAGGTATCTATGACGAAATTTATGCGAAGTATTTTGGTGTTGAGTAAATGAACTTTCGTTGGGACTTAATGTGGAAAGTGCTGCCATCCCATATAGATGGAGCCATCGTAACCTTAAAACTGACAGCTTTTTCAGTGTTTATGGGGATCGTTCTTGGGACATTACTAGGTATGGGGCGGCTATCCCAAAGACGCACCGTTGCTCTTCTATCCGGGGCTTATGTGGATTTTTTTCGAGGGACACCTCTATTGGTGCAGATCTTTGTGGTGTATATGGGGTTACCGCAATTAGGTTTACGCCTATCAAACTGGGTGGCGGCCTTAACCGCCCTTAGTTTGAATAGCGGGGCATATGTTGCGGAAATCGTTCGTTCTGGGATTCAATCTGTAGATAAGGGTCAGGTGGAGGCTGCTCGCTCCTTAGGCATGACTAGCTCGCAAACGATGCAGTATGTGGTATTGCCCCAGGCTTTCAGGCGCATCATCCCACCTTTGGGTAACGAGTTTATTGCCTTGCTTAAGGATTCATCGCTGGTGGCAGTGATTTCCCTAGAGGAATTACTCCGCAAGGGACAGATCAATGTGACTAGATTCTATCGGCCCTTTGAGATATATATCCAGATCGCCATTATCTACCTGATCATGACCAAGAGCATCTCATTTCTGATCAACTGGGTAGAAAAGAGGATGAAATTAGACGAACAGCGTTTAGCCTCTTGACAGGTTAGATCAGGGTGTGATACCATTAGTTCGAAAGTTGGAAACTCTTAGGCGTTGTTGCTACCAAGC
>JAAZMF010000094.1 GCA_012798955.1 Bacillota bacterium
ATAGCATGGAACAGGAAAGGGGTAACAAAGTGAAACGCTTACTAAGTATAGCTACAGTTTTAGCTCTTGTGCTAGGTTTCGCGGTAGCAGGCTATGCCAAGAATCCAGTTGTCATCAATATGTTCGTTGGCAAGGATCAGTCTGGGGCAAATCAGAAGCTCGTGGACATGTTTAATGCAAGCCGAGACGATATTCAGATCAACTACCAAGAATTACCTCCTAGCTCCACAGACCAGCATGACAAATATGTCACCATGTTGGCTGCAAGGGATTCCAGTTTGGACGTTTTCTCGACTGATATCCCTTGGGTGCCTGAGTTTGCTTCGGCTGGTTGGCTATTGCCTCTCGATGATCTGTTTGACGATCAGGATGCATACTTCGCCGGTCCTTTGATGGGGACTACCTTCCAGCGTCAGGTCTATGCAGTGCCATGGTTTAACAATGCAGGCATGCTCTTCTACCGTACCGACTTGCTGGAGGAGGCAGGCTTTGAGCCTCCCACCACTTTTGACGAAATGGTAGAAATTGCTCAGAAGCTGCAAACCCCTGAGCGATACGGTTTTGCCTTCCAAGGCATGCAGTATGAAGGTGTTGTCTGTGCTTGGCTTGAGATGTACTGGGGCATGGGCGGTCAGATGCTCGACGCCGATGGGAATCTAATTGCTGATGAGAAGATTCTGGCCGAGTCCTTGCAGTGGCTTGGTGATCTCGTGCACAAGAACAAAATCACTCCTCCTGCAGTGACAACCTGGAAAGAAGCAGAAAGTCAGGATGTTTTCGTAGGTGGCAGGGCAGTATTCCATCGTGGTTGGCCCTCAGTCTATGCGTATTCCCAGAATCCCGATAACTCCAAGGTAGTGGGTAAGGTTGGTATAGTGCCCATGGTACACGCCCCTGGTAAACAGTCAGCGGCTACCCTTGGAACCTGGAATCTGAGCATCTCTCGCTTCACTAAGCACCCGAAGGAAGCATGGGAAGTAGTTAAGTTCATGACCAGTCATGAGTCTCAAAAGATCAAGGCTATCATGGGCGGTAACCCACCTGCTCGCAAGTCTGTATACACCGATGCTGATGTGTTGGAGAAGTATCCCCACTTCGAGCAGTTCTATGATGTGTTCCTTGGCGCACTGCCACGGCCAGTAACTCCGGCATATCCTCAGCTCTCCGTGGAGGCTATTCAGCCCCATATCGCTGCGGTACTTGCAAACACCAAGACTGGTGAAGAAGCTGCAGCAGACATGCTAAAAGATATGCAGAGGATTTTGGATAGGGCACGACGGTAAAAGTAACTAACGGGGGGTGGGGATTAACCCCACCCCATATTAGGGAGTGATAGGCCTATGGAGACACAGGTCACCGGTGGAGGCAAAATTAGACGGAAAAAGGGACTCACTGAAGCCCAGCTGGGGCGAATGCTAGTGACACCGGCCGTGCTGGTAATGTGGGCAGTTGTATTTTTTCCTGTCCTAGCTACTTTTTGGTTGAGCTTGCATGAGTATAACCTGAAATACCCGTATCTAGGACGGCCATTCATTGGGCTGGGCAATTACCTTGCTTTGCTCTCCGACGGGCGTTTTCTCAATTCACTCAAGGTAACTAGCCTTTTCACCGTCTCTTCTGTTTCGGTGGAACTAATCCTGGGTATGGCTATCGCACTTCTGATTAATCGGTCTTTTAAGGGTCGGGGAGTCGTGCGTACTGCAGTCTTAGTGCCTTGGGCTTTAACCACTGTGGTAATGGCTAGAATGTGGGCTTGGATCTTCAATAGCGAGTATGGCATCTTCAACGCTATTTTGTTTAGGCTAGGAATTATTGATCAGTATGTACCTTGGGTAGCAGACACTACATTTGCCCTCTGGGCTGCAGTAGGTGCAGATATTTGGAAGACAACACCCTTTATGGCTTTGATGCTATCGGCGGGGCTACAGACCATACCTAGAGAGCTTTATGAGGCTTCTATGGTGGATGGGGCTAACGGTTGGAAACGGTTTTGGGCGATTACTATTCCCATTCTTAAGCCCACTATTTTGGTGTCGCTGCTATTTAGAACCCTAGATGCGGCCCGGGTCTTCGATCTGATTTTCGTTCTGACCGGTGGTGGACCAGGATTTGCCACTGAGTCACTGTCGGTTTACACTTACCGGGCGCTATTTGTCAATTTGGATTTCGGCTACGGTTCGGCTCTTGCGGTAGCAACGTTCTTATTCGTCATGATGATTAGCTTTATATATATTAAGGTATTAGGAGCCAAGACCGAGCGATAGGAGGTTCTATAAATGGGTACTGAGTTTAGTGCAAGACAGCGTTCGGTCCGCCTTTGGAGGGAACGGGTCGGCAAGTCTGTAATGTATATTGGCATAGTGCTTTTTGTGGCATTTTGCTTGGCGCCCTTTCTATGGATTGTGAGCACATCTTTGAAGGCACCAAGTCAACTACACATGAAACCGCCGGAGATTATCTCCTGGCCGCCTTTTTGGAAAAACTACGTTGAAGTCTTCCATGGACGTCCCTTTGCATTAAATATCTGGAATAGCGTTGTAGTGGCAGGAACTGCCACGGCGCTAAGCCTTCTGGTGGGTTCTTTTGCCGCCTATGCTTTAGCTCGGCTCAAGTTTAGGGGACGGGATTTTATCCTCAGCATGGTGCTGGCTGTTTCCATGTTTCCGGGAATAGCCATCGTTAGCCCATTGTACTTGTCCTTTTCCAGGCTGGGCTTAGTCAACACCAGAATGGCACTGATTTTGCCTTATATTACATTTTCTATGCCACTGACTATCTGGACGCTAACTGCGTTCTTCCGGGAGTTGCCCATGGAACTAGAGGAGGCGGCCAAGATGGATGGCTGTACTCCAATTCAGGCCTTTACCAAGGTGATTGTGCCGCTTTCTGCGCCGGGGGTTTTCACGTGTGCGATCTTAGTTTTTATCTTCGCTTGGAATGAGTTCCTCTTTGCCCGCACTTTCATGAATAACTCCCGATCATATACAGTGCCCGTGGCCATGCAGCTCTTTGAAGGAGTGGGGGACTATACCATACCTTGGGGTCAGATTAGTGCAGCCTCTGTGATTGTGACCTTGCCCCTGATTGTGCTTGTACTGCTTTTCCAAAAGCGGATAGTAGCCGGTTTGACTGCCGGTGCTGTGAAGGGATAAGGGTTGAGATTAAAGCTAAGGCTACGGATCGAGACAGAAATCCCAGCGTAAATGAAGATGAAAAGGACACACAGGTAAGTATTGACAAAGCCCATTCACGGTGCGATAATACCCCTAGGGGTATATATGCAGTGAATTTCCTTCGTGGAG
>JAAZMF010000095.1 GCA_012798955.1 Bacillota bacterium
AGCCAAATACTCTCCCTGAGGAGATAGTTGCACTTTGTGCTGTCCATCATTGGCTACTACCTCTGCCTTCAGGGTGACATCTTTTTCCCCCGCCTTAACCTTTGCTCTCAAGGTACCCAGCAGATCATCTAACTCCACGGTCACCCTATTGGTCTTGCCAGCATCGAGGCTAACACCTGTTACCGTTTTCTCAACAGAAATACCACCTGCATATGTTACCTTTAGATCGACTTGGCCCGGCACACCCTTATAACTAAACACCTGGGCACCGGTACCAAAGGCAACTTCCTGCTTATTCTGGCGGGAGATCACAAGTTTTGTATCAGACGTGACATTGGCCTGACGGTATGTCACTTCTACCTCGAGCTTAGCCTCTAGTTCACCAAAATCCAAACGAATTCGTTTGGATTCCCCTTCACCTAACTTGATACTGGATTGGGTGGCTTCTAAGACAGTAGAGCCAAGCTGGAAAACTCCCTTCACCCCATAGCTTCCTTCAGGAAGTTCTTTTCTAAAGAAATCGCCCTTTCCTTGTTGACTATCCACAAGGGGACTTCCCGACCCATCGGCTATGGTAAACACCGTTTCAGAGGTAACATTCCGCCCTCCTGCCCAGGCTTCAATTTCGAGCTCGGCGGGGGCTACCACCTTACGCATAATAGATGCCAATGCTTCGCTCAAGCTTTTCCTGTCTTTGGCACTATAGTATGTACCTATGCAGCTTACTCTTGATTCCTCCGCCGCGGACATCGCGAAGCCCACCACATGGGGTTTGTAGATAATACCCTGTGCTTGCAGATAATACGAAACTGCACAGGGATCTCCGCCACAGCTTTCCTGCCCATCGGTAATTAACACGATGATGTTGCGATCATCTTTGCTAGGAAAGTCCTGGGCCGCCTGCTCCAAAGAATACGCAATGGGCGTTTTCCCCTTCGGCTTTAAGCCCTTCACTATACTTAGTATGTTGCTTCTCACCGCATCCACGGGGCCAAAGTCTTGGACCAAAACCGAATCATCACAGTTAGTGTTCTTGGCACCATATACCCGAAGGCCTACCTCTAATCCTGGCCTATCCTCTAGATTCTGAATAAGGTCAATCATGACCTCCTTCGCTACGTCCATGCGAGACTTGCCTTTTTCCACTTCCTCATTCATGCTAAAAGATGCATCAAACACGAATTCTATGTAGGTTTTCTGCGATTCATCAGCGGCCTCTACAACAAAGCCACCACTCCCAAGGATCACAACACCAATCAAAAGCACCCATCGCCAGATTTTGCCATGGAAAAACCCAATCATTGACCAACACCCCCATATTTACGCTTGGCTATGCTGTATACCAAACCATCGAGGTATTTTTGCTCTCCCCTCCTTAGTGAGCCCATACGAGGGAATTTATCTTGATCAATTCCAGCATATTGCAGAATCTAGCATAAGTAAATAGCCTGAAGCCAAAAAACATCCGATGGCAACTGCCTTTTCTTTGGGTGCATACCTTGAGCAGGCAAGATATCTGATTGCTTTGCGAACTATCTTCCCCCTCTTCATACTTTCACATTGCCTACACGGCATATACATCGCTATGGATCACTCTTTCAAAGAATGGAGGGAACGTGGGATCATATTAGTTGGGGTTTTGCTATAGTCTAAAAGAAGGAGTTCTCGGGTATAGATCGAAGCAGAAGCATATAATAGTGGGAGCGGAGCTAGGGGGTAACTAGCTCCGAGGCGATAGCTCTCAAAGTGGGTATAGATGGCCTTCCTGGTCGGGGAGGCTATCTATTATTTTTGCAGGCGTCATTAACGCATACAATTGCATTTGGCATTGCCGCAAGAGCAGAGATAAGAAATCACTCACCACTGGCCCGATCCCGAAGCTCCATATATCCAAGGAGCCTAAGCTCATCTGCCCGATGGCAAGCTACAAACCGCCCGGGCTGGTCCTTCATCTTAACCAATTGTGGTACCTCACCCTCACATAACTTGGTAGCGTAAGAGCAACGGGGATGGAAGTTACATCCCGGGGGCGGATTCGAGGAATCTGGTACAGAGCCCGCTAGGTGTATACGTTTTTTACGAAGCAGCGGATCCCCTGTAGGAATAGCAGATAGCAAAGCCTCTGTATATGGGTGTAAGGGTTTATCATATAGCGGTCCCGATTCCGCCATCTCCACTATTCTACCAAGATACATCACTGCCACTCGGTGACTAATATGCTCTACCACATTGAGGTCATGGGCGATAAAGAGATAACTAAGCCCCATCTCCCTTTGCAGCTCTTTTAACATATTTAGTATTTGGGCCTGAACCGATACATCAAGCGCTGAGACCGATTCATCACAGATGATCACCTTGGTGCTTAGGGCAAGGGCCCTAGCCACACTGATCCGCTGCCTCTGCCCTCCGGAAAACTCATGGGGATAGCGGTTAATCATGTCGGTGGTCAGATTCACTCGCCTAAGTAGCTCCCGCACCCGTTCATCTCGCTCACTAGGAGAGCAGACCTTGTTAACCTTCATGGGCTCCCCGATAATCTCCCCCACGGTCATGCGAGGATTCAAAGATGAGAAAGGATCTTGGAAGATTACTTGAATCTCCTGTCGCACTTGCTTTAGCTCTTCCCGATTCAACTCAGTTAGCTCTACCATTTTGCCACCTAAGTTATACTGGATACTGCCCGCGGTTGGCTCAATCAGCCGAGGGATACACCTACCGGTTGTAGTCTTACCACAACCACTTTCCCCGACTAATCCCAGGGTCTCTCCTTCCCTTAAGAAGAAGCTCACATCGTTGACCGCCTTAACATCGCCCACTACTCGCTTGAAAATCCCCGCCTTAAGAGGGAAGAATTTCTTCAAGCCCTCAACTCTAAGAATCGTCTCCCCGCAAACAGTCTGCTCAGCCAACCCGTTCGCCTCCTTCGTATAACCAGCATCTAGCTCCATGCCCCGGTCCGAAGCTAAAGGTGGGTGGTTCCTTTATGCATTTATCCATGGCAAATTCACATCTAGGGGCAAACCGACAACCCGGTGGCAAATGATAAGGGCTAGGTACACTACCGACAATGGAGGATAGATCACCCTTCTGCCCAATCCTAGGTCTAGATTCTAGGAGCTTTTGCGTGTAAGGGTGCTTGGGGTTATAGAATATCTCCACACAACTACCAGTCTCCACAATCTTGCCTGTATACATCACGATCACTCGATCAGCTATTTCCCCAATCACTCCCAGATCATGGGTAATAAACAGAATCGACATATCCATATCTTCTTTGAGTTGCTCCAAAAGCTCCAAAATCTGGCTTTCAATAGTCACATCTAGCGCGGTGGTAGGCTCATCGGCGATCAATAGTCTGGGATTACAGGCTAGCGCGATAGCAATCATCGCCCTTTGTCGCATACCACCGGAGAACTCATGGGGGTATTTATCCACCGCTTGATCCGGTGAAGAGATGCCTACTTTCTCTAGCATCTCAATAGCCCTCTCCCGGGCCTCTGCCTTAGAAACCGGTTGATGAAGCAAGATAGCCTCCATGATCTGCCAACCTATGGTATAAACCGGGTTCAAAGATGTCATGGGCTCCTGAAAGATCATAGAGATTTCCGCACCTCGAATCTGACCCATCTCTTTGCCAAAAGGATCCAGCGACAAAATGTCTACCTTTGGCCCATTGTCCTTATGTAGCCAGATCTCGCCCCCATGGATACGCCCCCGGGGACGGGGAATCAGGTTGAGTAAGCTCCTAGCTGTCACGCTTTTCCCACAACCACTTTCCCCTAGCACACCTAGGGTCTCCCCCCGGTTAACGTGAAAACTCACTCCATCTACTGCCCGCACTATACCTTCATCGGTGTGGAAATAT
Source organism: Bacillota bacterium (assembly GCA_012798955.1). Classification (GTDB taxonomy): domain Bacteria; phylum Bacillota; class Limnochordia; order DTU087; family DTU087; genus JAAZMF01. Next base: position 3,866 of record JAAZMF010000095.1, read on the forward strand.
ACCTCCAAATCTTCCACCCGCACGAGTTCGTTTTTGCTCATAGAGCACCTGCTCCTTCCTGCCCTTGCGGCACTCCTACGACAATTGATATGGATCGGCCGCATCCCGCAGTCCGTCCCCAACAAAATTGAAGGCCAAAACAATTATTACTACTAAAGCTCCGGGAATAAGTAGCCACGGATGCATAGATACTGTCTGCAAATCCTGTGCCCTACTCAATAGAACACCGAGGCTAACAGCAGGTGGCCGTAGGCCAAGTCCCAAAAAGCTAAGGGATGTCTCCGCCAGGATCATATCTGGAATCGCCAAGGTCAGATTGACGAATACATAACTTAGGAAGTTGGGAATCAGGTGCTGCACGATGATGGTGCTCTGTGGTGCATTATACCCCTCGGCCGCTGTGACAAAGTCCATTTCCCGAAGAGAGATGAACTTACTGCGCACAACTCGGGCCAGCCCTGTCCAGCCCACTAGGGATAGGATAATAGTAATGGCAAAATAGACTTGCGTAGCACTCCAATCCCTAGGCACAGCCGCGGCCAAAGCCATCCAGAGGGGAATAGTAGGGATACTCATCATCACCTCAATCAATCGTTGGATGAAGTTATCCACTACTCCACCGGCAAGACCGGAGATGCCACCTATGACTAATCCCAAGACTAGACTAATAAGAACTCCCACTAGGCCAATGGTTAATGATATCCGCAAGGCAAATATGGAACGACTGAGCATATCCCTCCCTAGGTTATCTGTCCCCCAAAGGCACAGTACTCCACCTTCATCAACTCCGATTAGGTGGAAATCACCGGGTATCATTCCCCAGAGCTTATAAGAAGACCCTTGAACAAAGAGACGAATGGGATACGTCTTAGCAGTATCGGGCTTGTATGTAGTCTTGAAGGTTCTGCGATCAAGCTCCTTTTTCCAGCTATACACAAATGGCCTTATATGAAACTTACCCTCAGCGTCAACGAATCGCACCCTTTGCGGTGGTAAGTAGCTATCAAACCGGGTATTTACCGAATGGGGCGCAAAGAACTCAGGGAAAAACACCCCAACAAAATACAGAACAACCAATACAAATAGGCTGACTAAAGCCATACGATGGCGGATAAATTGTCTCCAGATCAACTGCCACTGGGTTTTCGATTCGACTTGAGTGACTGTCATGTCGGCAGTTTCCAACATTGTGCTCATGGCGTCCTCCTTATGCAAGCAAGGTCTCGGATAGTCCAGATTCTACCCGCATCTAGTCATAGCGAATCCGAGGGTCAATCTTTACCAACAGAATATCGGAAATCAAAGTACCGATCACCGTGAGAACGCTGAAAACAAGAATGCAGCTTCCAGCTAGATACATATCCTGATCTCGAAGTGCCGTATACATGGAGAGTCCGATGGTAGGCAGATTAAGCACGATGGCAGTTACAGTCGTGCCTGAGAAAATACCCGGCAGAAGCCATCCGATGGTACTGACAATGGGTAGCATGGCCACCTTTGTGGGATGTGTCCAAACAACTCGCCATTCAGGCACTCCCTTGGCCCGGGCAGTCTGCACATAATCCTTACCCAATTCATCGAGCATAGTGGCCCTAAGCACCCGGACTATACTAGCCATACCCCCGGCCCCAATGACAATAACAGGTACAACCAAATGCTGCAGAAAATCCACAAACCTCGCCCAGCTCCAAGCCGAATTAACGTGTTCAGCCGAAAACATGCCACCTAAGCTCCAGCCAAAGTTGACATACCCGATATACATCAGGACCAAAGCCAAGAGGAAGTTGGGTGTGGAGCGACCGACAAAGGCAAGAAACGTAAAGAAGTAATCAAAAAATGAATGCTGGCGCGCAGCCGAATAGACAGCTATGGGGATAGCAAATATCCAAGTGAAAGCCAAGGTCAACAGACTAATCAAAACAGTATAAGGCAAGCGCTCTATCAGTATATCTTTAACCGGTCGCTGCTCGATCACATATGCACCGGAAAAAGACATACCGAAATCTCCCCGCAGAACAATCCCCTTCATCCAAGTGAAATACCGTTTGTATAGCGGCTGATCGAGCCCATAGCGTGCCCTAAGCGCCTCTACCTGCTGTTCGGCGGCTGCACCGTATTTTTGCTCAAGTTCCTCGATCTGGCTTGTTAAAATATCGCCAGGTGGTGCGTTAATCACCACAAAGGAAATCACTGAAATCAATAACACTGTTGGGATTAGGTAGATCAGCCGACGAATAATATAGTTGCCCACCGTTATCCACATCCCTTTCTCAAGAAACCGGATAGGAAGGTGCCAGCGTTTTTACACCCTGGCACCTATCGTAACCACAATTGGCGTACTGTCTTTTAGGCCTTTTTTGGGTCTCTCTAGATCAAATCTCTATTCGATGGGATCTAAGAAGAACTGCTCTGGGAAGTACACACTACCCCAGTCCACGTCATCGTTTAGCATTCCATAGCGAGGTACGTTATGGAAGTTATTGGCCACGATGATGGGCACAGGTGCTTGCCCTACAGTACCAATCGTCCAGAGGTTATCTGCCTGAGCCTGTAAGAGGTTCTTAGCATACATTTCCCTGTCAGCCTCATCGACGCTCTGAATAAGTCCATTGGACCATTCGACGAGCTGTTTAATCTCTGCCGGTGGTTCATCCCCTGCTGTGCCGTCACTATTTACCCATGCCATCCACCCTGGCCAAGGCGAATACTCTGCTCCACTACCAATAGGAGCAAACGTCTTGGAAGGGGTTGTGCCGAAGTAGATATCTGTAACATAATCAAGGTGCCACTGGGATAAGTCAAAATTCTGGGCAAGCCTGCGCTCTGTCAGAAGCTCACGGCTGACCATATCTAACTTGACTTCAATCCCGATATCCCGGAAGAACTCCAAGGCCAATTCAATAATAGCGGTAGCCGGGCTATCTAGATAGAGTAAGGTTAGGCTCAAGCGCCTACCGCTTGGCAACTCTCTTAGGCCATCGCCATTGGTATCTACTATACCCATCTCATCAAGCAACTGCTTGGATAGCTCAGGATTATACTCAATGTGGGCTGTAGCATAATGGGGCTCAAAGTACATACTTGAGTCCACTACAGTTGTCTGCCTAGGAGTTGCCATACCAAAGAAACAGCGATCATTGATTTCATCTCTATCTAGAGCATGGGACAGAGCCTTTCTGAAGCGAACATCATTGAAAACCTCTCTGATCTCGGGATCCAAGTGAGTTAGATTCAGTTGAATGGCTGACTCAGCTCCAAGACCAGAGGACCAGATATAGGTCTCGTAGTTGCCCCGCTCTTCGCCTTCGATATAAAGTGGAATATCACTGCTGAAGAGATGCGGGCCAGCTATGGCCGCATTGCCTTCAAAAGCTTTTACTCGCTTCATGGCTCGATCGGCAACTAAGTTTATCCGGACCCCATCAAGGTATGGTAACTGATTACCTTCCGTATCCACAAAGGGGTAATAGGGATTACGCTCAAAGTCGATGTAGGTTAATCCTCTTTCCTTAACAACGTAAGGATCGAGAACAGGACGCTTTCGCTCAGGATAGTTTTTGTTGAGCATATGGTCATAGTACTGATCCCAGGAATCGAATCCAGCTTTAGCAGCTTCCTCTAGTAGCTCGTCCTTATTTCGAAAAGCTATATGGAACTGCTTCATGTAATGGGCGGGATTGTCAGTGGCCCGATCCCCCACTTTATGAAAAGTATTATGCACTAGAGGAGATGGAGCAGTGAAAGTGAAAACCACAGTATAGTCATCGATCTTCTCAACGTTCAGAATCCCAGGCTGCCAAAGCTTTGGCGGAATGGGATTTAGATCCTCGTTAAGAGCGACATGTTCCCACCAAAACGTAAAGTCATCAGCGGTAAAGGGATGACCGTCAGACCACTTAACACCCTCACGCAAGTAGATCGTGATCTGGGTAGCATCCTCGGAATACTTCCAGTCCTTCGCCAAGTTAGGCAATACCTTTTGGGCATCAGGCGTAACCCGGCCCAGCAAGTAGTTGCCAGACAAACCGGCGAGCATGCGGCCATCACCAACACCCATGTCTAAGCCTCTCGCCCAGACGTGGGCAACGCCACCATAATTACCAGTTTTCTCGTAAGGCTCAATTGTAGGTGGGTCTAATGGTAGTCTTTCCCTGACAGTGGGGAGCTCGCCCTTGGCAACCTTCTCTGCCAACATGGGTGATTCGTTGAACTCACTAATGCCTAGCTCAGAAGCTAAGGGCCGCTCGGCAAACCAGCTATCAGGCAAGTTCGGGTCTACGGAGAGCACACTATCTGCCCACACAGTGCTACTGCCTAGCATAAAGCCTACGGCCAACACGAAGATTACGCACAATACAGATTTTCTGGTTGTCTGCATTTAACTGCCTCCTCTGACACTGAGTTCTCCACCTAGATTGACGACAAGTTATATTCTGACATTTTCTGATAAAAGGACTGCCTCACCTCCCTGATATGCCTTGTTCTCCTCGCTTACAACTGGGCTAATACTTCAGCTACTCCCAGACTATATGTAGAAGCAGCGATCACACCGTTTTTTTGTCGGACCGTATCTTTAATCTCATCATCGGCATTTTGTGTGGTCGCTGCATTAAATCGGGTTAACATACCTAGATCATTATGTGAATCTCCCATGGCTAGTATCTCGTGGGGCTCTAGCCCTAGATACTCTGCAACTTTAGACAGAATCAAGCCTTTGCCCACTTCCTGCCACCGGAAGGCAATCAGACGATTATTGCGCACCGGCTTAACGGGCTGACCTTGAAGCTTGTCCACGAAATGGACGAAGGCCTCCTCAGCCTCTTCCCGGGACCAATAGAAAATCTCAACAAAGCCTCGATCTCCTTGCATAAAACTATTATTAACTAGGAACTCACTGCCATGGGTCTCTGCTATCTCATCTACTGCCTCTCGACTTATAGGGAGTAAAGACAGCTCTATTCGACGGGCATCATCATTCCACGGTAACCATGACTTATAGCCATTACCATCGAGAAAATACGCTTCCCGTTCATCACAGATTAAGATTTGTGGAAAACCATCCCCTGCGGCTAGCCCATTGTTAGCCAGAATTTCTAACGTGGTTTTGTAAGGACGCCCCGTAGCAATTGCGACATAGGACCCTTTAGTATGAAGACGCCGCATCTCTTTGATCGTCTCTTCTGCAATACTGCCATCACGGTTAAGTAGTGTTCCATCAAGATCTAGTGCAACAAGTTTCATCGTTCATCTCCTTCGTATATGAGCTGAGCACCACACTCTTCCGCAACTTGCAGTATGAGAGTGGATGTAATTGCTTCAAAACCTGCTTTAATGACAGCTAGCCAATTCTGGTGCACCGCGGCACGGGAATAGGCAAATAGACAAATATCCGCCCTTTGGGCAAGCCATGAAAACGGCTTGGATGTGATCACAATGATGAGCACTCCAAGGGCCTTGGCTATTTCCAGTGGTCTATGGAAATACTCACCCTCTCCCGAGCGAGAAATCAAGATCAACACATCGGTCCCTTTTATAAATGAGCTCATGCCCATAAAGCTACTCTCATCTTGGCAACAATATGAATTAATGCCCAAATACCGGCATTTGTGGTTAGCCATTTCGGCCTGGAAGCCCGACTCCCCTAATCCATACCAAACAATCTGATTGGCCTTAGCACAGCACCGGACCGCCTCTTGGAAGTGAGCTAGATCAATGGCTTGGAAAGTCTGCGAGATCGCTGCCTGACTAGCTTCAAAACACCACTCCAAGTTACCATGCTCCTCGGTGAACAACGGTTGTTGTTTCAGATATTTTTGCTGTAGTTCGCGATACCCCGACAGGCCCAGTGACTTGCAGAAACGGATCACACTTGAACGAGATGTCTTTGTGGCATCGACAAATTCGGCCAAATCCATTTGAACCATATCATGGGGATAATCCAAGACAAACCCAGCGATTTTCCTGTTTGTCTGACTCATGGTTGAGTGCTTTGCTGCTATTAGGTCGAAGAGACAATCCGACGTATTAACCATTGTTGATACCTCAAGTTCCATAATTAACTATATCTACTCATTATTGAACTCTTTCGTTCTTTGTGCCCGAATCCCTGCTTCAGATTCAGTTTTTGCAGATCGGTTTAGGGGTCGGAATATTGTTAACAAGTCCAAGCCCCAGCCTACACTCCGTTCCGGGGCCCTAGACGGAACATATCCCAAGGGGTAATAATCCCCATGAGCCGTTCATCGGATCTGCCATTGGCCGTAATCAGGATGGCTTCCAAGCGGGGATATTCTGTAGCCATATGACACTCAAACTCATGGTAGGCATCGAACACCGTAGCATTCTGAGATAGGAAAGTGACATTAGCCCCTTCGGTCTTATCATAAACCATGACCTGTGCCACTTGTGTTGCTTGGAGCCCTTGGGCCAATGTTTCAAACTCAAAGGTAAGCCATCTAGCAAGACACCGATCAGTGAGTAACCCCAAAAACTCACTCTCTCCGTCATATACTGGGAACTGGGTGTATCCATACTGCCTAATCAAATCCATCACTCGCAAGATGGAATCATCGGCCTGTACCGTGTAAACCTGTCGCTCAAATCGGGGGATTACCAGGGGAGGGCGCTCCAAAATAGCCGCTATCTGCTCTATCCTCTCCACAACACTAGCATGGGGCTCCGCAATAATACGGGCCGGTTCTACCAGCTCATGGACGATGGCATTCCTGAGTTCTGCATACTCTAGCAAGTCATCCTCGAACTCGGCAAACATCGGGTCAGCCCGGGCAACCCGCCTTACTAGCTGAGAAAAGCCCATATACCCTTCTATGCCTGCCCTTTTTTCTAGCTGCCGGTCGATTTTGTTATACGCCATAATAAACCGCTCTGATAATTGCATTTTCATCACCTGTTTATATACTTCGCTCAAGCCTAACGGCCATCCTCTAACTTGCCCCATGCCGGGCTCACTGCAAATTCAAAAAGGCCCCAGCGGGGGCCCTTCCCTAAAAAAAGCGTATTCAACCATCAAGCTATTTTGCTTTTTTCGTTTTCACTTTCGCTGTGTTCCCATCTTTCAAGGCCTTAAATTCTGCTGAGCCAGGCTTGATGCCTAACTCTTTTGCTAAAGCCCCCCAGCCCTTTGTCTTGTTCACCTTGTAGACCTCAACCACTTCATCTACTGGTTTTTGCGATATCCGAGCCAACTCGAAGGTAACATATACATCAGCAGGTTCCATTGTGGCCTCTATCATCAGCTGTTCTATACGAGTACCCGGTACACCAAACTCCACACTGAGTTCTGTCCTGAATACTCCCAAATCAGCCTTGGCTTCAATATTCAACTGTTCTAGCCAACCACCCACAAAATCGCCGCTTCCTCCAATGCTTAGGGCAGAAGCAATACCGGAAAACCCCAGCACCAAGATGAGCGCCCAACCTATCCTTCTCATATTCTACACTCTCCCTTTCCACAGGAACTTGGCCCCTACCCCCCTGTCCAGGTCAAAGGCCTAAGCAGACTACCATCTTCCACTCTAGGAAAGACTGTCTGCCAAGATCTGTGCCAAGACACCCTCGGTCACATCTCCTTGGGAGTAGGCAGCATTATTGGTCTTAATGGCCTTCCCGGCATAAAGTTCCATCTCCCCACGGTCAAGGGTCACTACTTCCCCAAACAAGTGATTGATCAGATCTTTGAACTCGTCAATGTCGGATAGTCCCAGCCAATCCAGTACATGCTTAACCCGCTGGGGAGCATGTTTTTCGGTAAATCGCAAGTATTCACCCATCAAGACACCGTTGGCCCGGCCATGGGGCACATCGTGATAATACGTAAGCGAATAGCCCAATGCATGGACTAATGTAGTGCCGGTGTGGGAGATGGTAATACCTCCCAAAGCCGAGGCAACTAGCAACCGTTCCCGATCAACTGGGCTAAACTCGCCCTTTCGCAGCGCCGGTATGCATTCACCCCAGATCTTAATACCCTGTTCGGCAAAGGTATCACTAATTCCGGTAGCTCGCCGGGACAAATACCCCTCCACAAGATGGGACAATGCATCTACCCCAGTATCTCTCGTAATATGTGTAGGTAGTCTGTCAGTATAGCGCCAATCCAAAATCGCTACTTTTGGAAATAACTCCGGCGTGGTAAATGACCTTTTAGTCTCTGCCTCCGGTACTGTCAGTATAGAGTAGGGGGTTACCTCACTACCGGTACCGGCAGTAGTGGGAATGGCCACAATCGGTAATGGCAAATGATCGAATTTGTTACGATATAACCCCTCGGGAGTAATATCGTTAGTTGCTAAGGTGGCTATGGCTTTTGCGGCATCGAGGGGAGAGCCCCCGCCAATGGCCAAGATAAAGTCCGGTCTATACTCCCTTGCTACTTCCCCACCCCTTGCCACATTTTCAAGGGAAGGGTTATTTTCCACTTCATCAAAATGCCTGTAATCGATCCCTTGGGCCTGTAACACCCGAAAGGCATCATCGAGGGCCCCACTTAACCTTGCAGAATTTCTGCCTGTTACCAGAAGACATTTCTTGCCATATTGAGCAAATTGCTCTCCCATGGCCAGCAAAGCCTTTTCTCCGTGAACTACTTTGGTCGGCATGAAAAAGCTATAATTTTCCAATGACATACCCCTTTCATGTGATGCTATGCTAGTAATCCCCAGCTTCTCCCAACCGTCCTCATTATACCATTTTTGATGTTTCATGATTGGTTCTTGCCATCGAAGGATTTCTTCCGGCTGGCCTAGGACTAACGAAATGCTTACTCATGGTTTCTGATCTCGTATTATTCTACAAATTGCAGGTATTTTCCAAAGTATGGAGTATTTGGTAAGTGCAGGCATTCCTACTAGACACACTAGAAACACAATCTGGGGGTAGGTATATGGTGTTCGCGGAAAACTGGTCAGTGCAACGAAAAATTCTGCTGGTGACTCTCGTCTTGACTATGATTAGTGCATTCATCGGTCTTACCGGCTACTTGGGGATTAGCCGCGTTATCGTTAGCATGGACACGATTTATGATACTACACTGGCCCAAGAGCGGTTTTTAGGAGCCATGGAAAGCCAGTTATACCGCCTTGATCGAAATCTTCAAGCAGTGACTATGGCTGGCTCCCACGCTGAGATGCTAGATGCCACCGACAATTTCAATGGACACCTGCATGATGTCCGTCAAACTTGGTTGGAGTATATGCAAACGGCACATGACGACACGGCAAATGGGGAAAACCTTTACGCCCGCTTTATAGGCCTCCTTGATGAATACGCAGAGCAAAGCGATGATGTCATCAACGGCAGTGTTGTGACTGCCATGGAGACTGCCAAAGAAGCCTCAAAGACAATTGATAGTGCCATTGGTATTCTGCAAGACATTGCAGGCGAATTCATGGATGATGCCCTAGCCCTACAAGCCCACACCCAAGATGTACAGTACAAGGCCTATAGGATTTTAGTTATACTTGTCATGGCTGGGGTCGCCCTGGGCCTGCTGCTAAGTTTTTGGGTTGCAGTTTCTGTTTGTCGGCCTTTGGAGATCGTAGTGCAGGGTCTTGATCAGATCGCCTCAGGCAATCTGAATGTAGATCTACCTACCACCTCCCGTCAAGATGAAATGGGCCACCTGCTTATTCAACTCCGGGATATGTGCGGTTCCTTGCAACAAGCGGTGGGAGGTATTTTGGCCGCCGCAGGCAACATAGAGACTGGTACTGCCGAGGCTGCAGCTGGCATCAGCGAAGTCGGTGCTTCTATACAAGAAGTTGCGTCTACAGCCAACCAATTTGCCCACAATGTGCAGCAAGTCAGCGAACATGCCAAGCTTATGGAAGAGGAGTCCCGTGGGGTGACAGATATGGCCGATGAGGGCATAAACCGCCTCGTTGAGACTGCAGATCGCATGCGAGCTATCGACACACAAACCCAGGCGGTTACCAAATCCATTGCCGAGCTCCAAACCCGTTCACAGGAAATCGAGCATATAGTTACACTGATTTTGGATATTGCCGCACAGACAAATCTCTTAGCACTGAATGCCGCCATAGAAGCCGCTCGAGCCGGAGAGTTTGGTCGGGGATTTGCTGTTGTGGCGGAAGAGGTCAGGAGCCTAGCCAACCAGACAGATTCGGCAGCAGCCCGTATCAGTGAACTGGTACAGCAAATTCAAGCAGAGACTCTAGAAACTGTTGATCAAAACAGGGAAATGGTGCGGGAAGTCCAAGGTGGCACCCGAGCCATGGAAGCTACCGACCAAGCCTTTGCCGGCATTAAAGCCGCTATTGAGAACATGGGATTGCGCATCGGCGAAGTGGCAGATGCAGCTGCACAAATTGGCACCGGTAGCCAACAGATAGCCGGTGCTACAGAAGAGCAGTCTGCCTTTATCTTGAATCTAGCTGAAGTTACAGAAACCCTAACCCGCAGTGCGGAAGAGCTCAAACGAGCTGTTGAGACATTTGAGCTATAGAATATCTAGACAGACCAAAAGCTACAAGGTAGCGTTACCATGGCCAATGGCAGGATTAAGTCGCTTTTGCTAGAAGTTTCCTTAGAGTCTGCTAATGGGCACAGAACATAAGGTATGCACGTCAAATTTACGAGCGAGGGCCACTTGGCAAAGTCAGAGCCTAAGCCCTCGTAGTTTTTATACATTAGGTCATCAAAACACTAAACATGGGGGGGCAAGCTTCAGCCAAGGGGCTTGAAGCAGTCTTATGAACGATGGGCAAACATGCCTTCAGGAAATCAAAGACAGGGTACGGGAATTCCAGACGGAGCGCGGCTGGACAAAACATCATTCACCGAAAAGCTTGGCCATGTCCATCGGCATAGAAGCCGCGGAGCTCATGGAGATTTTTCAATGGAGCACCACCGAAGACGCCTGGGCGATTGGAGAATCCGATGAGTTCGAACACCTACAAGAGGAGCTAGCCGACGTTCTGATCTACTGTATGTCTCTAGCCAATGAGCTAGATATCGATGTGGCTGCGGCTATAGATGACAAGATGAAAAAGAATGCCCGCCGCTGGCCAGTACCGGCCAAATCTGTCTAGATCCCGTCTCCCCAAGGAGCGGGCATAGAACGAGTGGATGTGAAATGGCATGGCCTATACCTTGCCATGCAGCTCACGCCATTCCGAGGCGAGGATAGCATAGAGTAGTGAATCCCGCCACTCGTTGCCCTTTAGCAAATTGGCACGTAAGTGTCCTTCTTTGCGCATCCCGATTTTCTCCATGACCCTAGCTGAGCCAATATTCTTGGGATCGCAGGTGGCATAGACCCTATGGTAGTCTTCTTCTGTGAAGGCAAATTCTAGGAGGGCCTGGGCGGCCTCTGTCATATAACCCTTGGACCAATAGCTACGGTGGAGGCAGTAGCCCATCTCGCCTTCCCTGAATTTCCTTCGATAGATACCGCAACCACCGATCAGCTGGTCACCATTCTTCAAAATAATAGCCAAATCGTAGTTCTGGCGAGGTTCTGCATTCTGCCCCTCCATCACTGCCTGGACAAAGGCCTTGCTTGCCGCCTCATCGTTGGGCCCCCATGTCATGTAGCGAATCACTTCAGGGTCCGAAGCATAAGCATGGACTGCTCGCCAATCGTCTTCGCAAAAATCCCGCAGGATTAATCGAGGAGTATGTAAAACCACCATAGGATCACCGCCCCACAATTTAGTTAGGAGCCCCCTAAGGGTCTTCCTATCTGCCCTTTTCCCGTGCTTGTTGGGCTCTTGAGCCCAGGCATTTTTCCTGCTTACTAGTCCCCTCATCTCTAGAGACGAGACTAACACTTAGACCCCCGGGATATCCCCAATAACCTGCTACGCCACAAGATGGCTTAACCATATAGCTAAACTCTTGCTAAGCACAAGGAAGCTCCTTAGTGGTGTCGAATTCTACTTATGTGACGTCTGTGACGTGCACTAAGGGCGCCCACGGACAATCCCATTCATCTAGCATTAGGAGGCTAACTAATGTTATTTATCGGTGTTGCCGGGGGCACAGGCTCTGGCAAAACTACTTTGGCTAAGACTCTTTGTAGCCAGCTAAGTGGTGAGATTGCCGCACTGATTCCCTATGATTCCTACTACAAACACCTGCCCCACCTATCCCTAAGAGAGCGCAGTCAGCTTAATTACGATCATCCTGATGCCTTTGAGACTGATCTATTGGTATCCCACCTGCGGCAACTCAAATGCGGGACTACCATCGAGATGCCCACCTATGATTTTACTACCCACCTACGTAAGGTAGACACGATATCCATAAAACCCAAGCCCGTAATCATAGTGGAGGGTATCTTGATCCTAGCCGAAGCCTCCATCAGGGAACTACTAGATATCAAGGTCTATGTTGATACCGATGCCGATGTGCGGGTCCTTAGGCGCATGATGCGGGATATAGCAGAACGAGGCCGCACCTTAGAGTCTGTGCACCAACAGTACCTAGAAACAGTGAAGCCTATGCATGACGCTTTTGTGGAACCCTCAAAACGCTACGCCGATATTATCATCCCCAGGGGTGGCCATAACAGTGTAGCCCTGGGGATACTTTCGTCACGGATCAACGAGTTTCTGTCAGAAGCCGCATCATGGGCTGATTACTAAAGCTAGGGGCTAGGCATAACCCTAATAGTCCTAACTGACCAAGCCTTGTCGCCTTTGACAAAACCCACCTTCATAGTGCCGGATACCTGGAAAAAGTCACCGTCTACAACCACATTAGCCTCAAAGGGTGCTGTGAGAAAGGCCGATTGGCCAGCAATCTCAAGCTCTCTGGTGTCAGATAGATCTGCCCACAAATCCCCGGAGACTACATCCCTAATAAACTGATGCCGACTCACCAACATATCCATGGCATCGAATACAAAGTCCTCATGCAGCACTTCCTGTAAAACCTGCTCATCACCCTTCATCACTGCCGAGATCAATGAATCGGCCAATGCCTCAACCTGAACCTTGTCCGAGGGGCCACCCACTTTGCCAGTAGAGGTAAGGTGAACTATCACACCTACGGCAATCAATCCACAGATCATCAGAATGGATAGCTTGCGATTCACCATGATTCTCCTTTGCGCCATAGCCTTGCTAGGACCTTATCTAGCCGCTACCAAGGCGGACGATCACCTGTTTACCTATTTCTAGTTCACCGACTGGCAGATAATTCCTCCACTACAGCACAAAAGCCACCCAAATCTGAGCAGCTTTCGTGCCATAGCAGTATTTGTTTGTGTCTATCCAACCCTACTCTCCCTCGCCGCCTGTTCCTCCCGGGTAATAGCTTCAGCCAGCTCTCCCCAAGCATTGGCATAGTCCTGCAGCTTAGCGGCAAATTCATCGGCTGTTTCATCTACATGAGCCTCAGTGGAATGAGCATTAGACTCCCGCACCATATCCCGCATAGCGTCGGGGTTATCTATTAGGGGACAGGGTCTTAGGTGGTTCTCATTGAAGGGTTGCCGTCTCTGATATGCCTTAAAGAGCGGTGATTGTAGTGCCTCTTTAAGTGATACATCATGAATATTATGGGTAGCATAGTGGACAAACGCGCACGGCTCCACTTCTCCGGCGGCGTTAATATGCAGATAACGGCGGCCACCAGCGATGCAACCACCAGAGACTATACCGTCATTCCAAAAATCCATGAGGAAGATTGGTTTGCGAAGCCTCAGTTCACTGGTGCGTTTATGCATGAAGGCCCGTTGCTCGGGTGTGGCCATTAGATCAAGATCAGCACTGGCACCCACAGGGATGTAGGTGAAATACCATACAAACCGGGCACCTTTGTCTATGAGTAAATCAACAAATTCTTCAGAGCCTACATGTTCTACATTCTGGCGAGTGTAGGTAACAGAAGCACCAAAGAGACATCGATGTTCATTTAGTATATCCATGGCATCCATGACATCTTGGAAGACTCCAGAGCCCCGCCTGGCATCGGTATATTCCTCCATACCTTCCATACTGATGGCCAAGGTTACATTGCCTACATCCACGATCTCCCGGGCAAACCTCTCATTGACCATGGTACCATTGGTAAATAGGTGAAAAACTTGTTCGGGATGTCGCCTAGCTAACTCAAAGATATCCTTTTTGCGCAAAGTGGGCTCTCCGCCAGACAGTACTATAAAGTACACACCCAGTTCCTCTGCTTCAGTCAGCACCCTATCCATAACTTCTAATGATAAATCTTCGCCTTTGTATTCGCCGGCCCAGCAGCCAGTACAGCTGAGATTGCATCTAGCCGTGGGATCCATCAGGACAGCGAAGGGAACTGAGGCGCCTATCTCTTTAGCCATCTCATTTTGCTTGGGCACCCCTAAGAAGCATGCGTTAATAAAATAGTTGATCAAAATCGTGTCCCGGATATGGGGATCAATATCCTGAAAGGCGCTGACCATAAATTCTGGCCAAGGGCTACCAGGATCCTGTAGTACATTTCTTACGCTTTCAATTAGCTCCTTGTGATATGGATCTCGGGCAATACGTTTGGACCAGTCCAGAATCTTGAATAGGTTTTTCTCCGGCGATTTAGAGATATAACCTAACACTTGACGAATCGCCGCTTCCCCTACGTATGCAACTGCCGTTCTCATCTTGCCTACCTCCCTATCTCTTCCTCTTCCTAAAAGGCTGGGGACAATGCGACTCCCTGGAAAAAGAGTTCCTGCAAGGTCATCTCCACATGCTCTAGCTTTGCTTCACACGTAATATCTTTGGCGTACAAGGCAACTAGACTCACCATACCATACAACGCTGTAGCCACTGTCTCTGAATCAAGAGCCCGCAGTTCCCCTGCTTCAATACCCTTGTCAATCACCTCCTGTAGCATCTTGATGTAGCTAGAACGAATTCTATGGGCAATAGATGATGAGCCCAACTCCTGACCCCATGCCTCCCGACTTAAGAGGCGCATCAGGGGACGATTATTGTGAAAGTACCGTAGCTGCTCCCGCAATATAGCCCGTAGCTTCATGCCACTATCGGTAAGTAGCTTGATGCGCTCCTCTATATGCTTGCCCATATGGGCTAATCCCTCGTCTAGTAAATCGATAAGTACATCCTCTTTAGTAGCAAAATACGTGTAAACGGTGCCTTTACCTACTTTGGCCTTGGCTGCGATCTCTTGGACAGTGGTATTGGCAAACCCCTGGGTAGAGAAGATTTCTAGTGCTGCTGTCAGGATACGCTCCCGTTTACAATCTGTTACCATATCCATATAGCCTCCTTGTCACCGGTGTACAGAACCGACCGGTCAGTTCTCTGCTATGATCTACTCTACCCATCTTGGCTTTTCCTGCCACTCCCGTAGAAATCCCAAGTTAAGAGTGGATGAACCTAAAACACCTATTAACCACTATTCCAACGATTTCTCCTTAATACCCTTGTGCTCCAAGTATTTTGGGGGTATACTATTGTATAGGCTTAATCCAACCACTGGAACGGGGGACCCCTCGGGTGAATCTGCCTGTGGCAGAAGGGCTACCCGGCCCTAACCGCTCAGCTAACCTCGTAAGCGTAGGGACTATGCTGAGGAGGGATAAAAATGGCCAAATGTGTTGATTGTGGTGAACGCATTGCAGTGTGGGAGGACTACTGCCCCAAATGTGGGGCCCGGAAAGCAGTAACGGGCCAAGCGAACAAAAAGGCCCATGGCAAGAAGAAAGGACTCGGGTTTTTCGGTCGCTTGAAAAAGACCCCCTAGTCCACCGTTAAAGACCTTACCCCCGTGCAAGATATGGCTAGGGCATGATCACAAGATTCTATGTACGGAAATGTGTAACGGGATCACCTGCTCTTTATGAGCTTGTGATCCCGTTTGTGTCTTTCCTAATGGTCTTTTCCTATTTTTCCTAGAGTAATTTGGCTACCCCTTATGCTGGCTGCCCTTTCCATAGGAAATGCAGATTACAGTATGCTCGAGCATGAACGTCGGTAGCATCTATGCAGAACTCGGCTTCTGGTAAGTCTCCTGCCTGCAAGTACTCACGATAGACAATACCATCGGCGATTAACTCAATCCACTCGATGTAGTGGGCATCTACCATGGGATGTGCTTCACTACCCACAGTAACTTTATAGCCGTTAGCAGTCTTTGTTACAACCGGTACATGCTTCTCCCGAGATGCATCAAAGGTATTCTCCTCTTGGAGTGTCATGGGCTCCCCGCAACAGACCAAAGTGCCGGCCCCAGTGTGCAAGACTTCCACGATATTACCACACTTCTCGCAAAGGTAAACTTCATTGAGCTTAGTCATTGTACCATTGCCTCCCCCTTAAACTGATCAATAGACCATGTCTGCCTAACAAGGTATGCTCTAGACAAACACCACTGTTAGGCTCTTACTCATAATCATTACCAAGTTGGAGAGGATCTAAACCTATTCTTGCCCATCTTCCCGGTTAACAATCTCATCCAGGACCCTAGCGGCCTCAATAATCACTGTCTGGCATTTGAGTTCTTCGGTGCGGTGTGCATCCTTTAGGGGAGCGCAACAGATACTGCCCATGGCCTCAGTGTAGGTGGCAAACAGCTCTTTCGTGAGCTCCTTGATCCGGTCACTTTCATGGGCCCTTTCTCTTACAAAGAGCCTACCTAGAACCATGATTGCCCCAGTTAATGCACCACATACACTCTCAATAGCCATACCACCACCGAAACCCGCCGCTACCTTCAAGTCCTCAGCATCAAATCCTAGCTGATACGCGATATTAGCGCCATACAGAATCTTCTCTGCACAATTGAGATCCTGATCCTTACCGAAGCCTTGTTCTAGCAGTTCTTGTAACGCCATTGTTGTCCCCCACCCCATGTCCTAGGCTCCTAACCTCATACGGCCCGATGCCTATGATAGTTCTTGGTATGCTCCACAACCCCACAGGAAGATTATCTACGAGCCTGTCTGCCGCTTCTCCTGCTGAACCTGGGTAAGCCCGGGCCCGAGGATGTATTCTATATTCCGGGCAATATCGGCTAGTATAACCGGCTGATCATCTAAAAGATAAGTCCCCACAGTATAATCGATTGCCCCATTGACCACCGCAGCCACCTGAGCAGGATCAACTGGGTAATCCTTAGGTAGAACTCGATTCAGTACATCGATAGTAGGTCGCTCTAGCTCCCGGCGGATATTCCATACCCGCAACTGCAATTCCTTGGGAAAACCCAACATAGAATGGGACGCCGACTCTGCTAACCGCTGATTCCTAACGAAGAACTGACCCCGCAAAGTCACTAAAACATGCATACACTCATCAGCTGATTGAATATCAGCAAGCCAACCATCTACGGTCCTAACGTATTCTTCAGTCCGGGCTTCTAGTAACGAGACAAATAGTTCTTGTTTGCTACTAAAATACAGATACAGCGTCCCTTTGGCTACACCGGCAGCTTCCGCGATATCATCCATGCGGGCGGCTGCATATCCTCTGCTAGTAAATATTAGTTCGGCGGCCTCTAATATTTCAGTGCGCTTATCCTGCACCACATCATCATTCTTCAGATTCACCAGCTCCCCAATCTGCCATTGGGTTTTCCCACTGGTTTCTCGTTATCGCTTGGATCAAAATCTGACCGTCAACACCTATAGTAGCCGCTACTTTTGATTTTTGAGCTTCGTATCGAAGTCCTGCATCTAGCACCTTGTTGCTGGCTTGGGCCACCATTAATTGGCCTTCCCGCACTTCTTTGTTTGTCACTGAACCGAGCTCATACATTAGCTCTAGTTGTGCCAATGTCTCTCGGGCGGCTTGCTCACCCTCTAGGGCCAACAAGTATCCCCGCCACAGCTGGTTTAACTGCTGGATTGCACCATTTAGCTCGAGATAAAACCCATCTTCGGCCATGGCCACCTGTAGTCTAGCCTTTTCCAAGGCTGCTTCCTTAGCGACAATCTGGGCCTTTTTGGCACCTCCGTCACCAAAGCGGTAAGAGACGTTTAAGTCTACTTGCCACGGGTCGACATCAATGCCTTCCATGATTGACGTGTAATCCATGGCACCACCCATGCCCCCAGCGCTCCCTGGAGGTATTTCCGGTAGTTTCGGTGGTTCTGTCCGGACCACCGTGGATACCCAAGTCTGATTGGAGTCAACTGATGATTGCACCATGGTCTTTTCGTCAGGAGCATACTGACCACTAAGCTTCACGGTCCAATCCCGCTCTCCCTTTACTTGGTTCAAGGCGATCTCGGCCATGGTCGCTTGTTTCCTAGCCATAGCTAGCTCCGATCGGTGCAAAGTCATATACTGGAAAGCTGCGCTTACATCAACCTCCCAAGGCTGAACCATCATCTGATGGGAGGTGGCTAACTGCTTAGCCCAACCTAGAGCTGTATCGGTATCAACGGTCTCTTGGCCCATGGTCTGTAAAAGGGCTAAGACTGCCATTTCAACTCCCATCTCAGCGGCTTGAGCGGCCTGCTGTGCCTCTAGGTAAGTATTTTTCTCTTTAAGCACATCTAAAGGCGTAGCTGTGCCAAGGCTTTGTCTAGCCTCTTCTGCAACTACATTTAATCTTGCATGTTCCTGGGCTTCCCTAGCTAAGGCAAGACCATTGTACGCCCGCAGGACTCCATGGTAACCAGCCTCAATCGCTACAACTAGCTCCTTGAGGGCCTGCTCCTGCCGAAGCAGAGCGATGTCTGTGCCAACCTCCGCTTGCCCCAAAGCACCCTTGAGCTGAGCATTAGGACCTAATTGCTGATACCATGTCAAAGACCCTATGGTAGTGTTTAGGCGGTCGTCAGGGTCCATGACACCGGCCCCTATAGGCCCAATGGTCAAGTTGGGACTGTTGACAGCATTCTCCACCCTATGCTGCCCAGCGATAGTCAGTTGAGGCTTGAGGGCGGCACTAACTTGCCGTTTGCCGGCAAGGGCTTCCTCTTGCTCCATCTTAGCAATCTTTAGGCTAGGGCTGTTCTCCATGGCTACCTTGAGGATATCTGCAAGGCTTGCTAACTCGGCAAGTTCTGTCGACCCCTCCAAGATCCCTACTGACTCCATAGCATTCACCGGGAGTGTAGTCGTGATCACAGCCATGGTCAGTAGGATAGCCAATATTGATATTGTCCGTGGGACATGCCCACGATGGGATATTACTTTAACTCTTCGCAGCATCACAACGCAGCTCCTTAATGCTGGACCCGCTGGCCCGCAAGGGACCGGCCCACTGCATGGAAGTACCGGGTTTTCGCTAGATTATAATCATACAGAGCATTAACCAGATCGTTTTTGGCAGCTTGCACTCCCAGTTGTGCATCTTCTAAATCGTTGGCAGTAATCATATCCGCCTCGTAAGATAGCTCCGATAATCGTAGCATCTCTGTGGCTTCTTCAACACCTTTTTGCAGCACTGGGATCCGCTCTTCGGCGTCCTTAAGTGCTGAATGGCTTTGCTTAATCTGTAGTGCTAGTCCCTGGCGAGCCTGGGCCAGCTGCCTTTCTAGTTTGGCTAGATTTAGCTTAGCCTGCTGCAACGTCAGTGCCGGTGTATAATCATTATCAGATATCTCTACGTTTTTCCTAGCGACTTCCACTGCTAAGAGTAGCTGCTTGATCTCATCTCGATTCGCCAATGCATGGGCCATGTCTGCATCTAGATCGATTTCCACTGGTTCCACGTCTAGAGTAATCTCTTTTGGCAAGATCAGCCCATCCAGGTCTATACCTAAGGTCTGACGGAATTTCATCTGGGCAAGCTCTAGACCATGCTTGGCTTGGGAAATACCAGATTGGCTACTCAAAACGTTGCGACTTGCCCGAATTACGTCAAGGCGAGTGGCTGTCCCAGCGGCCAGCTTTTTCTCAGCTACCCTTTCGTGGCGCTCAGCTGATTCTAATCCTTCCTGGGCAATACCTAGGAGGTTTTGTGTCCGCAAGGCATTAAAAAAGTCTGTGCGAACTTCCAATGCCAGCTGATCCCGGGCTGTTAGGTACTGCTGCCTAGCTACATCCAGTCCCCCTTGGGCCTGCATCAAGAGCACCGGCGAAGGCTTCATAATCATAGCTGCTTCCGCCTGCCTATGCTGGAACTCTGCTTCCTCTACAGCTAGTTTGGCAAGTTGCAGGCTAAGGCTGTTTTCAAAGGCAATCTCTTCTGCTTCCTCCAAAGTTACATACTGAATACCCTCGGCCTCCAAGCTAGCGGCAGTGGCCAAGCCTCCCATCGCCATTACCAGCGTCATCACTAGCCCTGCCATAAACCATTTCTGCTTTCTCAATCCCAATCACTCCCGTACTCATTCTTCTATTAATGCATACCAGCTTTTTTGCTGCCTACTCCTTGAACTTCATTTCCCCGTCTACTTACCCAAGCCAGCACCTGTATCCACAGCTATCTGCTCCGAATCCCCGCCTCTACCAAATAGGCGCATAATCCGGCGACTCACACCATCCATAAGGGTATATACTACCGGTATGACTAGCAGAGTTAGCAATGTGGAGGTGATCAGCCCACCAATAACGGTAAAAGCTATTGGTTTTGCCATCTCACTACCTTCCCCGGTGGCAACAGCCATGGGAATCATGCCTAATACTGTAGTTAGAGTGGTCATCAAAATTGGCCTTAACCTGACCTTACCGGCCGTAATCACTGCCATGGTACGCTCCATGCCTTCTGCCCTTAGCTGATTGATATAGTCAATTAGGACGATGGCGTTATTGACCACAATGCCTGCTAACATGATAGCCCCAACAAAGGCAATCACGTTAAAGGTAGTTTTCCCGATTAACAGACCCAAGATCACGCCGATAATCGCCAGGGGTAAAGTAACCATGATGATCAAAGGTTGCAGAAGTGACTCAAACTGAGACGCCAAAATCATGAACACCAATAGGATTCCCAGTAGCATCGCTTGCCCAAGGTCTGCAAATGATTCTTGCATGAGCTGATCCTGGCCTGCATAAGTGACCAGCATACCCTCAGGAAGGTGGAATCCGTCAACTAGCTGGCGAATATCGTGCATGACCGCATTTAGAGGCCTGCCAGCAATATCGCCAGTGATGGTCACGATTCTGCTTTGATCACTGCGAACAATCTGTATTGGGCTTTCGCCATAACGGAGTGTCGCCATATCCTGCAATGGCACCAATGTGCCCCGGGCTGTCTGCACAGGTACACTACCGACAGCATCTAGATTACCCCGCCATGCTTCACCTAACCGGACAACTACGTTAGTTTCCTTGCCTTCACTTCGCAACTTAGTAACGGTGGTCCCGCTTACGGCTGTACGCAAAGTCGAGGCAATTTGGGCGACACTAAGCCCATGGGCGGCCGCCTTGTCCCGGTTTATCTCCACCAGAATCTCCGGTGAGCTCTCGTCAAGGCTACTACTTAGCTGTCTAGTACCCTCGATCTCCTCCAGGGCATGGATGAGCTCCTCTGAGGCCAAAGCTAGAAGATCCATATCATTGCCCCTAAGCTCTATTTGGATTAACTGGCCAAAGGATCCCATCATCATGTCGCCACCGGATACGGAAATGGTGGCCCCGGGAATTCCAGACGCAAATTCCCTCACTTGAGCCAGGATCTCCTTCACATCCCGATCCCTTTGGCTAACTGGGACTAGACTAAGGCCGACACTACCTCGCTCGCCACCACCGGGGGTAATGCCCATAGACGAAACGCCGCTGCCACCAATAGAAGCATAAGCAGCTTGTATTTCAGGAAGAGTAGCCACATATTCTTCTATCTGCTTGACTATCTCGTTAGTCTCCTCAAGTTTGGTACCCTTGGGCATTGATACTGAGATCTGTATCTCACCTTGATCCATGCCTGGCATAAACTCCATGCCCACTTTGGGAATTAACATTAGGGAGATGACTAAGGTAGCGACTGCAATAGCAATCGTTGCTCCCCGATGACGGAGCACCCAAGCAATCAATCGTCCATAGATCTCTTGCATGCCATCACTAATCTTGCCCATAAACCTTAGAAACCGGATTCCACCAGACTTTGAATCGATCTTGCCATTACCCATAATCTGTGAGGCTAGCATGGGCACTAAAGTTAAAGCAACTAATAGTGATGCCATGAGAGAAAAAGTAACAGTTAAGGCCATGTCTCTAAAAATCTCTGCGGCAATACCCGACACAAAGACCACCGGTATAAATACTGATACCGTTGTTAGAGTAGATGCCGTGATGGCCATACCTACTTCCTCTGCTCCTAGTTGGGCGGCTTCCTTGGCATTTTTGCCGAGCTCCCGCTGCCGAAATATATTCTCTAGGACGACGATGGCATTATCTACCAACATCCCCACACCTAGAGCTAGACCGCCTAAAGACATCATGTTGATCGTGGTTTTACTAAAATAGATCATGGTAAAGGCGGCTACTATAGAAATGGGAATGGCCAAACCGATAACAAATGTGGGCCTTAGACTTCTTAGGAAGACCAAGAGCACCAGCATGGCCAGGAGCCCACCGATAACGGCATTATTGGTTACACCTTTGATTGAATCCTTAATAAACAGCGACGTGTCCTGGGCAATCAAAAGCGAGATGTCGGTGCCAAGTTCTTTGGCTAATTTGTCTACTTCGGCTCTAACCTTCTCCGCCACCCGTACACTGTTGCTACCGGCTTCCTTTTGCACAGATAGCATAATACTTGGTTGGCCGTTATAACGGCTTAAGCTAGTCGCTTTTCTGTAGCCATCTTCAACTTCGCCGATATCTGTCAGGCTAACGAGTCCGCCTCCCCGGGTTGGGATCTTGATGGAGCGGATTTGATCAACGCTAGTGAGCTCACCGGCTGTCCGTAGCACGTATTCATGACCATTGTCTTCGATATTGCCGGCTGGCAAATTCATACTAGATGCTCTAATCATCTGGCTAACTGCATCAATAGAGACCCCATGGGCTGCTAAAAGACCTGGGTGTAGCACTATGCGAATCTCCCGCTCTTGCCCTCCGGATACACTTACCGAAGCTACACCTTCCAGCCGCTCGAGCCTGTTCTTAATGGTATGTTCAGCAATATAGCGCAGTTCGTGCTCAGGGCGGGCTCCGTTTAGCACCAACTGCATGACGGGCATGGCCATGGGATCGAACTTAACCACCATGGGGTTTTCTGCTTCATCGGGCATAAAGAATTTCGCTTGATCAATCTTTTCCCGAACATCTAGGGCCGCGAAGTTCATATCGATGCCCCAATCAAACTCAGCCACAACTATAGATGAGCCTTTGCCTGATATCGAGCTCACGCTCTTGATATTGTTAACAGCCCCGAGAGCTTCCTCCATAGGGCGAGAGACTAAGGACTCAACCTCATAGGGCCCGGCATCTGGATAACTGGTAATAATGGCAACAACAGGCACTTCAATACTGGGAAAAAGATCGATGGGCAACCGGGAAAGGCTCACCCAACCCAATACCAGAACAATGGCCACCATCATTAGGATGGTGACTGGTCGCCTAACTGCCATTGCAGCAAGTTTCATTGGGCAGTCCCCCGTTCCACCACCCGGACAACGGCACCGTCTGTGACAAACTCACGCCCCCGGGTAATCACCTCATCATCCGGCTCGATTCCAGACTTTATTTCTACGAAATTATCTGCCTTTGTACCAAGTTCCACCGGTGTCAAATGAGCCACATCATCCCGCACAATGTAGACTGCAGATCTGCCTTCAGAGGTAAATACAGCCCGCTCGGGTATGGATAGCACATTTTGCATTTCCTTGACAACCACATGGGCAGTACCATACATGCCTGGCTTGAGCATGCCTGCATCGTTAGCCAATTCCACAGTGGCGGCAAACAGACCAGTCCTGGCATCGGCCGCTGGTGTGATATTACTGACATGTCCCTCCACCAGTACATCTGGCTGTACATCCAATGCCACCCGGACGCTTTGCCCTGGGCTTAGCCGCACTACTTCCCGCTCACTTACCTGCAAATTTAGCTTGACCTTGGCGATATCCACTATGTGCACTACAGGCATCCCAGCTCCAGCCATATCACCTATTTGTACATTAACTTGATTGACAACACCTGATATGGGTGCCTTAATGGATGCATTCTGGCGGCTCAGTCGGGCTAGGCCAAGAGCGGCTTCTGCTTGGGCAACTCCTGCCCTAGCTGTAGCAAGGTCCTCAGTCCGGGCACCTTTTTTTACTAACTCTACAGTCTTTAAAGCCGCATGTCTTTGAGCTTGTGCAACTTCATATTGAGCTTTAACCGCGTCCCAGTCTTTGCCAGCCATGACCCCAGCTTCATGGAGCTTGGCTGCCCTCTCATAGCCTAGTCGGGCATTCTGATACCCTGCCTCGGCTTGCTCCAAAGTGGCCTCAGCTTGCTCGACCTCTTCCGGTCTAGCACCTGCCTGCATCCTAGCTAATGCTGCTTGGGCACTAGCTACCGCGGCTTCGGCCTGCTTGACCTGCAAAGTCAGCTCCTCATCTTCGAGCCGCACCAATAGATCGCCAGTACTCACTTGATCGCCTACTTCAACTAACACCTGGGCAACCTTGCCTGGAATCTTGGGAATCACATTAACTTCTGCCCAAGGTGAGATTAGGCCATGCAAGGCAAGCCTCTCCTGCATAACTCGATAGGTGGCTGGCTCAACACTGACTGCTTGACGCCGTACTTCTGTAGGCGCCTCTGGTAAGGTCTGGGCCTCTTTGGCTCCGGGCCCTAATCGGGCAACAAAAAAGCCAATACCGGCCACTAGCAAAACAACTATAACACCGAAGATTACCCATCTTTTCAAGATATCTCCTCCAACTCACCGCCTGTGACTGACGGGTCAGTCATTTACTTGTCTATTGTACCTTGGCTTTACTCTGCTGTCAACAACTAGTCACGGGCCCAAATTAAAGCCCTTTCGCCCTATATCTCCCGGCTTCCAACAGCGTCAAGGACATATTAGTAGATTACTGGCAAAGGGTGGGATATATTCCAGAGACGTTGACACAAATTGCTAACTGCGCTATAATTTAGTTAACGTTCGTTAAATCTTCATTGAACTGCAATGACATTGCACAAATGGTAGCGACGTCCATCGGGAGGCTCGAGTAAGATTGAACTATTCCAGACAAGATGAGCCCCATGGTCCCCCTGGAAAAACAACTCAAGAAAGCCCTGTAAAACAGGCCATCAGCAGCGCCGGTCTAGAACTGTTTGCCAGACAGGGCTATGCCCAGACATCGGTAAGGGAAATCGTTAGTATGGCAGGCACCACACTGCCCATGATCTATTATTACTTTGAGAGCAAACAAGGTCTTTACACTTACATACTACAGCAATCCGCCCTTCATCTTCTGCAATCCATGGACCCCAAGCAAGGTGGCATTGATACGGCATATGGTTCGGCAACGCAACGTCTTGAAGCCGGTGTAAGCTCGTTTTTGCGCTTTTGCCAGGAGAATAGGGCCGAAGTCCAACTGGTATTTGCCGCTTGGTTTGGCGGTGACCTGCCACCGGAGGGCCCCTCCGTAATCACTGTATATGAAAAAATGGTAGAACAGATCGTACTTCTCCTGCAATCCGGGATCGACTCCGGTGAGTTTAGGACCCTAGATGTGTGGGAAGCAGGTCAGGCTCTGATCGGGATTATGACCAATTTCGTTGCTCGGATACTGGTAGGCAACGAGACCTTTGATCCGGTAAGCCAAAGTCACCAAACTGTGGAGCTACTGGTCAGGGGACTCGAGAGAAAAGCCAAATAGATGGGGGAGGTGAATTGGATGGCTGAGGAGTTCAACTATAAGCTGGAGGCGGAGTTAACCCCTACCACCGCAAAGGTAGGCACCACTGTTACGTTAATAGCCCGTATCGCCGACGTAGTCGGTGGGGAGATCAACACAGTGCAGGCATCACTACCTGAGTATGGCTGGTGGGGTAGCCTGCGCAGTGTCGGGGAAGGTACTTGGCGGGCAAGTGAGTCGGTACCCTATGGCGCACCCTTTGGGAAGGTAAACCTACGGGTCTATGCAGTGAGTAAAGATGGTAAACGAGGGCCCCAGACTACTGTGCCTCTAACTATCTCTTAGCATGCATACATGCTCAAGAGCGGTAACTAGCAAGTGTAGAAAAACACATCATCCCGGCAGATACTTTCCCCGGGGTGATGTGTTTGCCATGGTTCGGTATCTACGAAAAAAGCAGCCTTTTCGGACTAATTGGTACCTTTGAAAGGCCAACGGACTTGGCCGAAAACCATGGCACCCCATATGGATGATTCATAGGTGTTGAAACCCATAATTGCCGACACCTCTACCCAATCATCTAATAGGCTCAGCGAACATGTTCCTGATAAAAACCACACCGATACCGAGCATCCCGCCTAGGACCGCCGCGATAGCCACATTGAGCCTGTTATCTGGACCCGATGGTGAACGAGGGGCTACCGCCTGGGATACAAACCTAACATCCCCGGTAGCCTGCAACTCGGCTAAACGTGCGCTTTCGGCTCTCCCCGACAATGCACTATGGGTGCTCCTTAAGGCTTCTACGTTACGATTTAGCCAGTCCTCTTCTAATCGTAAGGCCAGCAATTCCCGCTCTGCCTGAGCCACTGCCTCTTCATATTTGCCCAACTCCGGCAGGGCAAGCTGCAACTCAGTTTCTAGCCTCGCCACCTCTAACTGCA
Source organism: Bacillota bacterium (assembly GCA_012798955.1). Classification (GTDB taxonomy): domain Bacteria; phylum Bacillota; class Limnochordia; order DTU087; family DTU087; genus JAAZMF01. The sequence continues at coordinate 30,482 of JAAZMF010000095.1, forward strand.
AACGGGTGGAGTTCTGCTTTAACGAAATATACTGCTCTTTTAAGGAATCATACAGCTGTCTGCTCAAGATAACCTGATCCTGGAAAGCTTTTTTCTCTTGTTGTAGTTCCCGAAGCCTAGATTCAGAATCAGAAATGATCTCAGTAGACTCGCTCACTAACTCTTCATAGGCTGCGACTTTCTTAGGTATGTTCGCCAACTGAAGCTGGGTATCGATATACATCCGTTCCACATAACGATAGTTCTGATTTACTGATTCATCCACCAAACGTAGATTTGACAAGTCTTCCAAAGACAAAGGGGCTTCATCTTTTCGATTGCCTAGGGTGTTCCAAAGAGCATCTGTAGTGACGCTTCTAAGCATGACCAATTTGGGATCTTGCTGTTCCAGACTAACCGCTAGGCTAGCTAACTGAGCTTCCAAGCGGGGCTCTTCTATCCTAAGGTTTGCCAATTTGTCCTTATAATTGGACAACCGAGTCATCTCTGCATCCAAATCCTGCTGAATCATGGACATACGAGCTGCATCTTCAAACGATGCAAAAGCTGCCTCAGAGCGCAGAACTTGCCCTATTGCTTCTCTCGTTCGGTTGCGTATGGGGTGTCCATCATCCTTGAAGCTACTCACATCACGAGTCAGCAGACCTATCCATTCGCCCTCGTGCTCCAGTGCATTTACCTGCTTTTCAAGGGTGGTCAATTGGTGACGCTTCATCTCCAGTTCAGTCTGTGTATTGAGGATGTACTTCCTTCGCTCTCCTAACTGCGCCCGCAACAATTCTATCTGTTGGCTGGCTAGGGGTATGCTATAGGTAGCTTTGAACTGCAAGAGGTCTCGCTCAGCCTCCTTGAGGGCCATCTCCGTCGAATCAAACTGCTTAAGAATTACTTGAGCCACCCCATCCGATTCACTCTTGCGGATACTAGAGGTACTCATCATGAACACATCTGCCCAGGTATTAGCGACATCTCGGGCTAGGTTAGGATCGCTCCAGGAAACCCTTATTCTCAGTATCCCAGCGCTTTGCGCAATCTCATCGCGTTTGGGCTGGGGAGCAGAAACCTCCACGCTGACTTTACGTAAGATGTCGTCAGCAGTTAAGGGTTCGTTGTCTTTATTAGTCAGTTGAAGGTGAGCTATCACCTGAGTCGCAATGGAGGGTGTCAAAGCTAAGTCCCTGTATGTCTCCAAAGCTAGAGTTTCCGGCTCTATGGCAGTCTGATAGGTAGGTGGCATGATGAGCAACGTTGCTACCGCATTATAGGTAGGTGTCAGTAATATGCGTCCACCCAAACCCGCGGCCACGGCAGCGACAAGCACCAATGCTACGATAACCCATTTCCCTTTCCATAGAACTATGAAAACCTCTCGTAGGTCGATCTCATCATCTCTCATATACTGTTGCTGTAGCTCCAACGTAGAGCCCCCTCTAGAACAGATTGATCGCCTCAATAGCCAATAAGCCCTGCACCCATACACCAAAAACCCCAATCTTTGCATAGATCTTTCAACGCCAACGTAGGAAAATCCTTCCAAAATAAAATCTTGTCTCGCCAACCATGATAAGTCATCATAAAACTATAATAAATTCAATACTTCCTCTATACTACGCTATAGGTAAGATGGAAAGCTAACTCGAACTATGGCTGAGAAAAACAATCCTCAAGTTCCTAATACGTAGCTCATGGATCTCAGAGTTGGTTACTCTTCAGCCGACATTCTACCAACTAGTGAGTACTGGACCAAGGCTTACCGCAAAGGGAGGCCGTCTATCTAAGCACACAAAAAAGGCCCCCGACCCGCACTTGTTTGCTGGCCTGGAGCCTTCTATGGTATTGCCAGTCTAGATCATTTCTTTGCGCCTACCTACCTCACCGGCTTAGCTAGCAGCGGTTACGGTAATCGTGATCTTGTCATTGTACTCCCCAGCCGTGTATTCTTCCCAGTTTTCATATGTCCATGTGCCATTGGCCTTTACGTGACCATGCCATTTGCCCTGGCCTGGTCCAACAGTTGCCGAAGTCTTTGGGCTAATAGTCGCATTGCCCCAGCCGGCGGCTCTTGCATCCTCTAGCCACCCAGGATACAGGGAGACATAGTAGCTAATCCAAGCGTTGGCAGCCTCAGGATCAAATCCATCGGATGTGAAGGTCAACTTGACTGGAGTATTGGAGCGACCGTTGAACCTTAGATCATTATTGCCACTTAGCGCTTCCCCAGGTCTGCAGTAGCCAATTACCATGTTGCAGCCATCTAGCAAAGTTAACTCCGCCCACTGAACAACCTTCAGCTTAATATTGATCTCTTTCTCCTGTGGCAGATTGCCCTGGCAACCATCACATGCCGCCGCGGCAAATCCAATACCCAACACAAGACCCATTACTAACACCCATATTGCAAGCTTCCTCAACTCTGACTCCCCCTAATAAGTTGTAGCGCTGCGACACGAGCCGGCACCCCCTCTTACCACAATTCACCTCCTTTTTTGTGGCACCGCACCGGACGTGCATACAGCATTATCATGATCCCCTCAGCACATAGGCTAGCCCCATAGCCCTGGAGAACAATGATCACCAAAACATCCCTAGAAGCATCATCATACTACCCAGTAGCGTCTCTTACTCCCACACACAGGTTGTCTATCAATCGCTACAGTATATGGCGTGGCTACCAAGAGTATTCCTATTGTTTTGGGTTTTTTTGGATCGTAGTGACCTAGTTGTGTCCGAAGACACAGACTATATTATGCAGATGGGGGTAGCAGATTGACTGTTTCGTAATCTAAAGTCAGGGGGAAAGCGAGGGGGTTTTCTTGGAAGCAAAAGAGCCACAGCAAAGATGTAGAGGGTCGCTGTGGCTCTTAGGTGCTATGCAGTTGTTAGGCTCTCACTACAGTCCAAAGGTCTGGCCCGAGCTCGAAGTTCTGGCACCTTTTGAGCGAAAGGGTTGAATCTCTGATCCGATGGGGTTTTGCACAATTGCTGGGACCATATCCCAACCCAGATACATGCAGGCCTTTAGGCGCTGGTGACCGGTGATAAGCGTGTATGTGTCCTCACCGGGATTGCGGGTAACGATAAGGGGCTGAAGTAGTCCTTTGTCTGCTATGTTGCGAGCTAGAGGCTCAATGGCCCCGGGGTCCTGTCCAAGTTCTACCAATAGTGCGGAACCATCAGTGATACTTTGGATGGGAATAAGCTCTGCTTGCTTTTCTGCAAGGCTACTACTGTGGCTTTCTGAGGCCAATTTGCCCCGCTTGAAGGAATAGACATAGGGAATGGCAAAATCCACATTCTGATTATCCTGAAAATGCTTGAACACCTGTTCTAAAATCAGTGAGGATATGCGGGGTCGGTCAGTAGCCAATGTTATGTAGCGTAGTCGCATATAGACTCCATAGTCATAGTTGTCTGCCCGGACATAAGGCTCTTGACCAGTATCTCGGATAATATCTGCTGTGACCTCCCTAGCAGCCTGAGTAAGTATCTGCACAGCTGTATCCCAATCCGAGTCATATGTAATGCGAATCACAACCTCATCCAAAATATACGAAGTCTCTTGCTGAGCAGTATAATTGATCACAACGTTACTAAAGAGCATGGCATTGGGGATGAGAATATTGCGACCTACCGCTTCTTCGCTGCCAATAGCACCTCCCACTTGATTTAGTGTAGTGTACATCGCGGACAGGTGCATCACATCACCGGTAAGCCCCAAAGAAGGAAACTGCACCCGATCACCTATGCGGAAGGGGCGCTTTATCGTGACTAAAATCCATGCAGCCACTCCACTCACCGGGGCCTGCAGGGACCAGCCCAAGAGCATACCCCCGAATAAAGAGAAGAAGCTACCAAATACGGCGAGTTTGCCTTGGATGTACACAAAACCAGCTAACAGTCCAAAAAAGGCTAGCACCCGGTAAAGACTTTCTAGCATCTTCACCTCACCAGGCATCCCATGGCGCCTTTCCACAGCGAAAACGGTCCAGGACACCATGGCATAATAAAGGGCCATTACAGCAAAGGCAATGGCCAAAAACCCTGTCAATGTGTGGGTACTAGATATTTGAAGTAGCCCTATCCCCACCCTATCTGCGACGATTAGCGCGATTAGCAGAGCAGTGCTCGTCACTAGCCTGTTTAAATATCTCGCCACAGTAAAATCCTCCATCCTTTTTGTCCTATAGTGATACTTACACGGATGTCGGGGTTTTCCTGCGATTGTGTATATTCCCCGCTGCAAGATATATGCTAGCCGCGAGATTAATGCGGCAAACCTCAGTGATGCTCACCAATCACTGCGATATTCCCTCCTACGTTTTTCGCCCTAACACTACTAGTCCCACCGCCAATTATTTCATCGAAGGTCTTCCGTGTGTTACTAACCGTGGGTTTATACGTTGCTAAAGCACCCCGAAGGACCAAATCACCATTTTGCACTTCTAGGGTAAGATGGTGATCTAGCGTTCCTAAGGTCAGATTCACATTGGAGTATTTCGCATCAATGGTAACATCACCACCCACATCCTCAAGCAGAATAGCACCATACTTGGTGGTAGCCTTGGCATCGCCACCAATGGTCTGCCCGGCAACGGTGGCAAAACTCCCTTCTGCGGTAAAGTCACCCCCTATATCCGCGGCGGTAACGTTACCATACTTAGTCCCGACAGATACAGAACCACCAACACTCTCTACATCTGTTTGGCGAAAATTCGACTCAACAATTACATTACCACTGATTCCCCTTATTGAGCTCTGACCATAACTGCCTCCTACATCCAAGTCTCCAAAAACATCGGATACGCTCAAAGTACTATAGGGGGCATGCACATCAAGATTCCCATCCACATGTTTGACAGAGGTGTTCTTATAGCGATTTTCCA
>JAAZMF010000096.1 GCA_012798955.1 Bacillota bacterium
CAATGTAGATTTAGCTTTGGCCGAGATGGAGCTAGTGGGAAGCATGGCCCGGGAGCGCCGCTTAGCCTCAGTGCTTACTCCGGTGCGAGATGAGTATGATATCATTCTCATTGATTCCCAGCCATCGCTGGGTTTACTAACCATCAATGCCCTCGCGATAAGTGATTACCTATTGATCCCCATTGCCTGCGAGTACCTTGCTCAGAAAGCAGTCTGGGGACTTTTGAAGCTAGTCAAAAAAGTGCAGCTCCACTACAATAGCCAATTGGAGATAGCAGGTCTACTCCCCACCATGTTCGACCGCAGGACCAACCATACCGCCAGCGTGCTCCAGGAGCTGCATGAGACCTTCGAGCCAGACATCAGAGTTTATGAGTACATAGTTTACAGGAGCATTCGCTTTGCCGAATCAGCGGAAGCCGCGGAACCCATTATTCATTTTGCCCGTAATATCCCCGGAGCAGATGCGTATAGAGAACTAGCAAAGGAGATATTCCTGAGCCTACCGGTGGCAGGCAGATAATTAACCTATACTGCCTCAAGACTGTCCCCAGCAAACAACCTTGCTTAATCAACCTTGTAAAGGAGGCTCTCTGATGGCATTCACCGACAAAATTGTCGTCATAACTGGGGGGGCCCAAGGCATAGGTATGGCCTGTAGCATCGCCTTTGCCCAGGAGGGCGCTAAGGTAGTGATGGGTGATATCGATGAAGAAGCAGGCAAAGAGCTACTTAACAGCATTACGGTAGATCAAGGCCAAGCCATATATGTTCCTACCGATGTTGCCAATGAAACAGATATCATGGGACTGATGGAGACTGCTATATACACTTTTGGTGGGATTGACATTCTGATCAATAACGCCGGGGTTGGTGCCAAGGGCACGATTTGCCAGCGACCCAAAGCTGAGTGGGATCGGGTGATTGCCATAAACCTCACCGGACCATATCTATGCTCCAGATATGCCATCCCCAGTATGCAACGGCGAGGTGGAGGGAGCATCATCAACATCGCATCCACCCGTGCACTCATGTCAGAAGCAGATACTGAGCCTTATTCGGCCAGCAAGGGAGGGCTAGTTGCCCTCACCCACTCTCTAGCCATCAGCCTTGCGAAAGACCACATAAGAGTCAATGCCATCAGCCCCGGGTGGATCGAAACTGCTATTCACCAAAAAGCTTCCCAAAGGCGAATCCCAGAGCATTCCCGAGAGGATCTTGAGCAACACCCCGTAGGCAGAATAGGCACGCCTGAAGACATTGCTTCTGCCTGCCTATTTCTAGCCGATAGCACCAAATCCGGATTCATTACAGGTACGAACCTAATCGTGGATGGTGGTATGACCGTTAAAATGATCTATGTTTAACCTATAATCGTTAGGCACTCACTTCATGAACAGCCTCACTAAGGATTGTACCTTCTGCAGAGACCACCATTTCTCGAATAGGAGCAGAAACCCCGGCCATGCCCATGGCTAACTGCACCATGCGTACGAGTCCTTGGCAACACGGCACCTGCATGCGGACCACTGTTATGCTACGTAAACCCTTATTTCGAATAATTGTCGCTAGCTTATGCACATAGGGCGTAGTATCATCTAACTTCGGGCAGGATACCGCAACTACACGACCCCGCAGGAGCCGTTGATGAAAATCGGCCATAGCGAAGGGAACACAGTCAGCAGCAATCAAAAGATCCGCTCCATCCAAATATGATGCCGATGGGGAGATGAGTCCCAGTTGTACCGGCCAGTGGCGCAACTGTGATGATACTCCTACTAAAGACGGAGTCTTGCTCCCATGGGCGCTTGGCGCTTTTTCTTCCTCCGTAGATGCACTCAAAGTTAAGTCACGCATTCCCGGGCAACCGCCTTGATAGCTAGCTTGGATCTCAACGGAGACCTCTTTATCGTTGACTCCCGATGCCTGGGTGTTACTTGTTTTTTGACTAGCCAAGAAAGCTTCCACGGCCTCGGGATCGAAAGCTTCCGCCATTCGCTCTTCAAGTAGCAAAGCACCTCGGGGGCAGTCACCTAAGCAAGCACCAAGGCCATCACAATATGATTCCTTGACTATCTTAGCCTTCCCATCGACAATCTGTAACGCTCCCTCGGCACAGCCAGGAATGCAAAGTCCACACCCATCACATTTTTCTTCATCAATGCGGACGATAAACCGTTTTATCACAGCTTCCCCTCCCGAAGAGATTTCATAGTGATTTACTCAGGTATATATTAACACATATGAACGTAAAGAGAAACCTCACCCTATGCATTCCCTCCGTTGCTCTAAGGTCAGATTTAGAATAAGTCCTGCCGCATATACACTAGTAGTGCCTCCGGCCACTACCCCGGAATCATTGAAAATCAAAGCTATGATACTGGCAACAATTGTGCAGAAGACTAGATCACGCACCACAGCATGTTTCTCAATCACCGCTTCCACCACCGATGTGGGGCGATAAACAAGTAATGCCATTACACCCAATGCAACCAATAATCCCTTACTCCAGATGCTATAGCGCATCAACCTCCAGTTCATGGCCAATTTCCGCTCTATTATCTGTAATATGACAGGCCAATTCCCCTGGAAAAGTGCCTTGATTGCTCGTCCCACATGGGAGCCGACTCCAGCTATAGGATAAAGATTAAGCCCCAAGGTTACCGCCAAGACGAGCCCACCTACGATGATGACCCTCAAGATTCTTACCTTATGTGTCAGGATCCAAGCCAAAGGAAAGGCGATTAGGGCTGTGACAGTGCCACCGGCATTGGCTCCCAGCCCCGGTGCGGCCAGGACAAATGTCACAATCGGAAGCCAGAGAAAAGGCAAAACAGAAGCTTTGGGCCATCGGTGACTTGCCACTAACACTGCCACAAGGGAAGAGCCAATCAAAATCCCCATGAATTCGTTGCCTATACCATAAAAGCGGGCTCCTAGCATGACATCATATCCCAGAGGCGATAGCTTGATAAGAGGCCCCCCTAGCAACGCATCTAACACTAGGGCCAGGGCAGTGAGACCGCAGACTATCCCATATCGATGCTCTATACCACTGATCCGGTACTGGGCCAGTCCCGTAATTAAAGATGCTAGACCTAAGGTAAATAAAAAGGCTGTCACCACAGTTGCCGGTCGGAGAACCGGTAGGACAAGAAGTGCTAAGGGAATCGCCGCGACAAAAAGCAATGCGAAGGAGAAAAACTCTATCCATCCCCTGGGAAGACTAGAAAAAATAATCACCAAGGCAAAAACAACAAGGTAAATGACAATCTCCAAACTGACAAAGGCCCTAAGCAAAGGAGGTCGCTGCTGATAGGTGCTGGCGCTTCTCCTTAGCAAATCCTGAAGATACCTATCCTGCTCTGCCACACCGCCGACACTTACCAAAGTGGCACCAGGCAAACCCTGAGGGTGGTCTAGCTCCAACCAATCCAGCACTGTGTAGGTGATATCGTAGTTGGCCACTACCCCCGGGCGCCTAGTCGTAGAGCTTACCAAGAGGCCAGGCGCAATGTCAGGGCCCCAAGCCACTATGGGAGTTAGCAGCTTACCCTGGGCTATCCCACTGGTAGCTGGCAAGGGGCTCACTACTAATAGCCATTCCTTAGCTAGATCCATTGTCTCCATGATTTGCCTAAGGAAGACATCAGCACTATCCATTGCCAGCTGTCGATATTCCTGGTAAAGGCTAGGTGCAAGCTGTTTACGCTCGACCTCCACCCGATCCATATCACCAAGATCGACTACTAAGAATTGGGCCTGGGAGCGGGCCATCCCATAGGCCATAGCCAGCGCCTCGGGGTCTGTGCGATAACCGGTGGGAAAGGCAGGATCAAATTGACGAAGGTTGGCATCCATATAAGCCACAGGCACTTGGCCCCTAGCATCCATGGCCACCAATGCTCCCCATCTTTGATATTCACGATCATAGTCACTATTGCCGATAGCAGTCGCTATTCCCCCCTTTTGTCTTAATGCCTCTCCGATAACCCCTACCCGATCAATGCCCAAGGATGCCACATTATTCGCCTTAATGCTCTCAATATCAAGCACAACAAGAGCTTCAGGGGCCAATTCCTCACCAGTACGACGCCGATAAATGTCTCCCACCAGTTCGCCACCATATTCTGTCCCAGCTGGTAATGCTACCTTAGCTGCTCCACTGCCTAACAATCTAAGACCGCCGCCTAGAGTCGTAAAGGCATTTTCCGCAGTTAGCCCGCCCCCCGTCCGTGTGTTCATCAATCCAACTGCTCCTCGTGTAGCTAATTCCCTAAGATATGACTCTGGTCTTCCCAAAATGTCCTCTAGAGACATGCGATTAAGGATGACCATTGTAACTCGCCGACCATGGTGCATCCCATATGCGACTGTTCCACCGGATGGTATCTCTTTATATTGATTCTCGAATTTGGGGCCACCGTTTGTCCCAAATTTATCAAAGGTATCAGCTGTTTCCCCATCACCAACAGCAAATACAACCAATACTAAAAACAGAGCGAGGCCCGCAATAGCTAGCACCCGCTTCCACCATCCCGTACTATCTCTTACACTTGACACGAGCCGGTTCTTCCCTCCCGATGATAAGTTCATGTGCCCCTACCGTTGCCGATAATTGCCTGATAGACCCCATGTACTCGATCCACCATAATCTGAGCATTAAAGTGTTCCCGGGCATGAACAGCGGCCTTTTGGCCAAGCTTCCGTGCCTTGATAGGATCCCTTGCCAAATCCACCAAAGCATCCTTTAGCTGATTGACCTCCCCCGGCTCCACCAAGATGCCACACTGGCCCCCTAAAACTAACTCGGGGATACCGCCGACTCTCGAGGCCACCACAGATAACCCTGCTGCCATGGCCTCCATGATGCTTAGTGGCCACCCTTCCGTCCGGGACGGTAGAGCAAAAGCGTCAAAGGCTCCCAGCAAAGAGCGAGCATTTTCCACATATCCCAAGAGTCGTACTTGATCCCCTAGCCCCTCTGCCGCAATCCGCTCCCGCAACCAAACCCCTTGGGGGCCATCTCCAACAATCACGAGCCTAAGCCGGGGTTCAACCTTTACAGCCCTGGCAAAGCCTTCTAGCAGCACATCCACGCCCTTCTCCCAAGTAAGGCGGGCAACGGTACTTACTATGAATACATCCTCTGGCCAGTCTGACCAAGCCTGGATCGGAAGCTTGGTTTGTTCTGCTCCATTTATGTAGATACCATTGGGGATAAAGCTCACTTTTTGCGGGGGACAACCAATTTCCTCGATGAGCTCCCTTTGGATACTGGGGGAAACAGCTATAAAGTGGGCAGTGTCTTTCTTAAGTAATCTCTCCGCATGGCGCCGCACTTGTCGCTTACAGCCCTGGCGACTCGGAGGCGAAATCTCGTTGTGGTAAGATACGATTACCGGGGAACGCTGTCTCCGCCCCAAATGCAAGGCCAAGCGGGTTATCAAGCCCGCCTTGGCTCCATGGGCGTGAATGATATCAAAGGGATTGGCATCGAGAAAGCGGGCGAATTTTCCAATGGTTAGAGAATCAAGCCAGGGGCGCAGATCATCTCCGGTATCTAACGGTTGCATCTTGAAGACCCCCGCTGCCTTCAAGCAGTGGAGCGATTTCTCTTCCACTGGGCAAGCCACTATGATATCATGTCCTTTTTCATTTAGCCCGCTGAGCAAGAGCTCCACGTGGCCCAGCATTCCACCGGCGGCAGGCCGCAATACCTGAAGAATTCGAAGAATGACGTTCACTCCTTGTAGATCTCAAGGCTTCACAAGTATATCATTCCCCGACACCAAGCCCTTTAGCACATAGCAAAACCAGGGGTGTCAGCAAACGCCTCTCCCTGGTTTCTGATCCCAAACTTATTGCTCTTTCTCGAATTTCTCTCTTGGGGCGCCACATTGCGGGCAAGTTTTAGGCCTACATCGGCCTTCCTTTGTTTCACCGCAAACTGAGCATTTCCAAAGGGCCACAGGCTCCACCTCCATCCTTGGTTATTGATCACTGGATTATCCAATAGCAGTCGAGCTCCTGCACCAATCCCAAGGGGAAACCCAATTTAGGATTCATCTGCATCGCTATCATCGTGCCAGAGCCAATCATGACTAGAAACCAAAGGCATGCGCCAGCCACTTCCAAAGCCCCGCTTAGTTACTCTAAGTCCAGGAGCCGCCTGACGTCGCTTATATTCGGTGCCTAGAAGCAATTTGAGCACGTAATCGATAGTCTCCTCTGGATAACCGGCTTCCTTTACTTCTTCCTTGCTTTTCCCTTCTTCAATAAAAAGACGCAATATCCCATCTAGAATCCCGTAAGGCGGCAAGCTATCAGTATCCTGCTGATCCGGCCTCAATTCTGCCGATGGAGGTTTGGTCAGCGTCGCTTGAGGGATTATTTCCCTATCCCGATTAATCCAATCCGCCAATCGATAGACATCGGATTTATAGACATCGCTCAAAACCGCCAAACCACCACACATGTCGCCATACAAAGTCGTATAACCTGTGGCTAGCTCCGACTTGTTGCTGGCGTTAAGAAGTAGCCACCCGTATTTGTTGGAAAGCACCATCCATAACAAGCCCCGTAGCCTTGCCTGAATATTCTCTTCGGTAATATCTAAAGAGACATCGATAAAACAATCAGCCAAAGTCTCTTTTACACTAGCCAAGGTATCCGATATGGGGATGATCTGAAAATCACAACCTAGATTATCTGCCAAAGCCCGTGCATCAGTGATAGAGCCCGATGATGAATAGGGGCTAGGTAGTGAAACACCATGCACTCGCTGGGGCCCTAGGGCTTCCACGGCTAAGCAAGCCACAACGGCAGAATCAAGGCCACCAGATAGGCCCAACACTACATCCTCAAAGCCAGACTTTTGCATATAGTCCCGTATACCCATTACCAAGGCATCGTGAAGCATGGCAATGGAGTTAGTGGTAACTGGCGGCATTGCCCCTTGCCAATAACCACCTTCTAATTCAACTACTAGCAGTTCCTCTTGGAAAGGCCGTGCCCTAGCGGCGATATTCCCCTCAACATCAACCACAAGGGATTGCCCGGCAAAGATAGCCTCATCATTGGCTCCCACTTGATTTACCCAGATTACAGGTCTTTCCACCCCGTGGGCAATGTGGGACAATGTCTCCTGGGTGACTGCCTCTTGGTCAAAGAAATACGGGAAGCTACCGATATTGATCAAGAGATCCGCCCCTGCTTCCACCTGGGCTTGGGCCATACCCATACCTAGATCTTCACCGATGGTGATACCAATGGACAACCCATCCAGCTCCACACAATCGCCCATCTTGCCCGGCCTAAAATACCGGGCCTCATCAAGCAAATCACCTTCGGCTAGGTTCTGCTTATGCCAAGCCCGAACCTGCCCCTGGCCATCCAGGAAAAAGGCAGAATTATATAAAAAATGGCCAGGCCCATGCCCATGGGGAAGGCTTTCTATTCCCCCAACTATCACTGATATGCCCCGCACATCCTCAATTAAGGCTTCGAGTAATTTGGCCGCAGCGCGGACAAAACCTTTGCGGGTAAGCAAATCCCTAGCCGGGTATCCAGTAATAGCCATTTCGGGAAATACCACTAATCTGCAGTCTTGTTCTTTGGCCATTTCCACATATTCCATGATCCGTCGTCGATTGTTTCTCAGATCCCCCACTACTAGATTCAACTGTGCCAGTGCGATTTTCAATCAATCACCTTCTTCTACCTAAAGACATCCTTTGCACTCTTCCACATTCTACATCATTTTAGCAGGATTGTGGGCAAAAACGCAAGGTATTGGGCCCGCAGGATTGACAACCCACCTATAGAAAAGTATATAATACCCTTAATAGCTGGGGTTCTCCCAAAGCCATGGGAGTATCATAGAAGGATGAGCGGAATGACCAAGAGACATCGCCGCGGCGGCGTCAAGGAACAACACTCAATCATACCAGGTATACGCAAAAAACTACAAAAGATCGCCGCTTGCCCCCATGTGCAAGCAGTTACCCCCGGCAGGATCTCGCCAGCCGTTGGTAGCCAGCAACCGGTGATCGTATTTCAGTATTTCCAAGAGACTGGGATGAAACTAGTGGGCAAGATCCCCGGTGCAGTCCAGGAGATCTTTGTGGTCACATCCTCCCAAGAGGCCGCTCTCAACTCCTTAGTTGCCGCCGGCCTAATCGTGCTAGAGGAAAATCGCCCTGGGAAAGCATATAGTCGAAGCCGCAAGACTATACCTAATGCCAATAATTCCCCTCCCATTACGGAAGCCTCCCCGGAAACCATCCAGACATACATGAACAAGGGGTCTAACGATGGCACACCTCTGGCCATATCCATTGGGGATCGGCTCAATGGTCAAATGCACCACCTACAAAACCAGCTAGCGAAACAAGCCGAACAGGAAAGGGCTAGATCCCCAAAGATCAAAGACAAGCAGTCCCATGCAAAGGGCAGTTCCCGACCACATTCCCGCAGGAAATCTAAAAAGACCCACCCCAAGCCCGATACCACCCAGGCTTCTACCATGGAAGCTTGGCTCGATGCCGCCGATGCCCAAGGGCCCGACTACTGGCAAAAGATCAAATCATCCAAGGATCAGGTCTAGTTCCGCCTATCTCTGGGATCTAAAATAGCCTTCCGCAAACGAATGCTCTTAGGCGTAATCTCCACTAGTTCGTCGTCAGCTATAAATGCCAATGCCTCTTCCAAAGACATAATCCTAGGCTCATCGATCTTAGGGGCAATATCTTGGGTGGCAGAACGCATATTGGTCACATGCTTTTTCTTGGCGATATTAACATCAAGATCGCTTTCCCGGGGGCTCTCACCTATAATCATCCCCTGGTAAACCATAGCCCCGGGTCTAACAAACAGTGTACCCCGCTCCTGCAAATTGGCAATCGCATAGGTAGTGGCCTCCCCTTGTTCCCAGGCCACCAAAGCCCCGGTAGTTCTTTGCGGAATTTCCCCGCGATAGGGACCATATCCATGGAAAGTATAATGCATGACTCCATGTCCCTTGGTCTCTGTAAGAAACTCGGATCCAAATCCGATTAATCCCCGGGTAGGCACGATAAACTCCAACTTCAGCCGGCTATCTCCTAAAGGCGTCATATTTTGCATTTCGCCCCGACGCATCCCTAAATTTTCCATGACCACACCCATGAATTCTGTGGGCACATCCACAACTAAGTGCTCCAAAGGCTCTAGCAAACCTTCATCGGATTCATGGAAGATGACCTCAGGCTTGGAGACAGCCATTTCATAGCCCTCTCGCCTCATGTTTTCAATAAGAATGGCTAGGTGCAACTCACCCCTACCGGCTACTTCAAAAACGTCGGGGCTATCGGTCAATCCCACCCTAAGGGCCACATTTACCCGCTGTTCCCTTTCCAAGCGCTCCCGCAATTGGCGAGAGGTAAGATGCTTACCTTCCTGGCCGGCAAAAGGGCTGTCATTTACCCGAAATAGCATCATCATGGTGGGTTGGTCAACCTCTAGAGGTGACAGAGGTAAAGGATTCTCCACAGATGTAATGGTATCTCCAATACCGATATTATCCATACCAGCTAAAGCCACAATCTCTCCCACTGGGGCCTGGGTTGTGGGTGTTCGTTTTAAGTTCTCGAAGACAAAAAGCTGACTTATCGATTCCCTTTGTAGCTTGTCTGTGCCACC
>JAAZMF010000097.1 GCA_012798955.1 Bacillota bacterium
CAAAATAGCTTCTATCCCTACCTTTGGTCGCATAAACTGTTGCAGTGTAAGTCTAGATCACATCCAGCGCCAAAGGGGGATATGGTATGCGGGTGATTAGCTTAAGGAGTAAGCTAAGTAAGCTCTTACTTGTCTGCTTGGCATTTATCGCCTTTACTTTAGTCCACTGGCTATCAGAACAGGCCATTCGGACTGTATCTACATTGGTGTCGACTCGCTTGGTGCCGATTTATCGGGTGGACGTTCCCACAAAGCGCATGTCTATCTCCTTTGATGCCATGTGGGGAGTGGATCATACCGATGACCTCTTGCGTATTCTCCAAGAAAATAATGTAAAGACAACCTTCTTTTTGGGTGGATACTGGGTGGAGAAATACCCAGAGTATGTAAAAAAGATCGTGGAGGCAGGCCATGAGATTGGGAATCACACCTATTCCCATCCCCACCTAAATAGTCTCAGCCCCCAAGGAATTCAACAAGAGCTTCAGCGCAATCACGATAACATAAAGGCCATTACGGGGACCGATTCCTTTTTGTTTAGGCCACCATTTGGTGAGTATAGTAACAAAGTGATCCAGGTAGCCAAGGAGCTAGGCTATTATACCATTCAATGGAGTATTGATTCCCTTGACTGGAAAGATGTCAACAGCGGATTTATGGTGGATCGCATTCTGAACCAAGCGGGGCCGGGAGAGATTGTGCTCATGCACAACAACGGTACCCATACGGCCGCCGCGGTTGCCCAAATGCTACCGGAGCTTAAGCGGAGGGGCTTTGAGATTGTACCGATATCGGCTTTGATCTATCGGGACAATTATTATATTGAGAGTCATTCAGGTACCCAGCGGCCTGTAAGAAGCCCCGCCCATAAGGAAAACCCGCCCATTGCGGTTCGGGAGGGGATTGCATGGTAAGAAAACCAAAAAGATGCATAGAACCTTGGATAGTGCTGGACATAAGACAGATATGGCGCAGGGTTGGAACGCTGGCCCTTTTGGGTGTTTGGTTTTTGTCATTGGTCTTTGCCATAACCTTGCCCTATTGGCGAAGCAGTATAGATGTAATGGTGATGAGTGACGCTAGCCCTGATCCTGTCTACCGAGGGGATCTAGACAAGGCCCTCATGAGTTTCGCTGTCAATGTGGATTGGGGCGAAGAAGTGCTACCCGAGATGTTAGCCACCTTGAAGGCCCATGGTGTTCATGTAACATTTTTTGTTACTGGACGCTGGGCTAAACTATTTCCTAATATGCTCAGGCAGATGGCCCAGGCGGGCCATGAAATAGCCAATCATGGCATGAAGCATGATCATCCACTGCAGTTAGGGGATTGGGAGCTGACTATGCATGTACTTGAAAATCAGAAGTTGCTCACAGAAATTGTTGGTAATCCCCTTCCGCTATATGCCCCCCCCTATGGAGAGGTGGATCGGCGTATTGCAGCTACTGTGAAAAACCTTGGTTTTCGCACCATTATGTGGACCATCGACACAATCGATTGGCAGGAACCCAGTATCGAGACCACTATTCGACGAGTGGTGGATAAAGCGCAAAATGGTGCTATTGTACTCATGCACCCCAAGCCAAATACAGCAAAAGCCCTTCCGCAGATAATAGAGGGGCTTCGCCAGAAAGGTTTTCAGTTGGTCTCTGTAGGGGAGTTACTAAAATGAAAGTTTGCTAGCAACTACAGGCCAGATCTGGGGATCCTCTTGCCCTAAGCGCCAGAGGGCGATACCTTTAATGTTATACTTGTTGACTAGATCCAGCTTATAGCTTATGCTAGCGGCATTTTCAAACCACATCTCCCGCCCTTGGTAGTGGGCGAAGGGTGCTTTATGTGTTGCATCCCAGCGGATACCGCCACCTTGTGCAGCTAGCTCCACAGCTCGCTGGTAAGTTACAGAATAAGCGTTACCTGGCTTTTGCCAGCTATATCCATAGCCAGCAACTCCCAAAATGATCTTAGTAGGGGAGACCTGGGATGTGGCGAATTTCAACACTTGTTCTACCCACCCTATGGAAGCAATGGGCCCTGGTGCACCACCTGTGTAATGTTGGTCATAGGCCATGATCATGATTCGATCAACTGCTTCACCAATGGCCTTGTAGTCAAAGGCACCAGACCAGCTGGCTTTGGGATCATCTATTGTCTTGGCCGGTATGGCCACCGTTACCAAAAGACCGGCCGGTTTCAAACGGCCACTTAATTCTCGTAAGAATTGAGAAAAGTATTCACGATCCGATGGATAGACATGCTCAAAATCGATGTTGACACCACTCAAACCCCAGTCTCGGATTGTACGGTAGATGCTATCTACAGCTTTGCGGCGATTGGTAGGGCTTTGCAGTAACGTATGGGCTAGCTCGCCACTAAACCTTTCTGTTTTCTTATCATAGTTGCTGATTAGGGCCAGCGTTTTCAACTGTCGCTGCCCTGCAAACTGAAGGGTCTGAGCTAGAACTTGGGCATCCATTTGAGGAATGATGTTGCCTTGGTCATCAAGGCTAAATGACCATGGCGTAACACCGGTCATCTGCTGGAAATTGGCGGCCAAAGATGGCTGGGAAGGAAGATTGGTGTTTTGCACGAAGTATCCATAGACTTCCTTCGCCAAGGGTCCCGTATTGCCACTGGTAGAGACAAGGATTTTCAGTGCCCAACCCGCTGTGCCATCGGGCAGCTGAATCTTATACCAGTCGCCGCTTTCCGCCAAAAGTGTAACGGGTGTATTGGCCGGGCCAGTAGCGATTTTCTTACTGTCGTTACTGGGAGTATCGTAGAGGGTAACTGGGGCATTACGAATGCGGCCAGATACAGTATATGTTTGTTCCTGGCTAGACCCATTAGTTTGGGGTGGCATGATAGTGGGTGATCCACCAAATAGATTGGAAATAAACAGCATAAGACTGAGTAAAATAGCTATTACACTTTGTGACATGGTGGCCTCCTTTCTCATGTGCACGTCAAGGTCACCTGTCCGTACACAGGCCATTATATCGGAGTTTACCGCTATTCTCCAGGAGAGGTTATACCCACATTTGACAGTAATTGCCGACGGAGATATAGTGGCAGCAAGGGGGAGTATCCATTGCAGAAGACAGTGCTTAGCAACGGGATGACCATCGTGACAGAGTCTATCCCCTATGTACGTTCAGTCACCTTGGGATTTTGGCTAAAAGTTGGCTCCCGCCATGAGGGGGCTAGTCAGTATGGTATGTCCCATATGATAGAGCATATGATGTTTAAAGGTACAGGCCGACGCACGGCTCGGCAGATTGCCGAGACCATAGATGCCACCGGCGGTCAGCTTAACGCCTTCACCGACAAAGAGCATACCTGTTACTATGGAAAAGTCCCTGACCAGCATTTGGCTCTCCTAATCGATGTTTTGGCCGACATGCTGCAAAACTCCACCTTTGACTCAGGCGAGTTAGAGAAGGAAAAGTGCGTTGTCCTCGAGGAAATTCGCATGTATGAAGACTCCCCTGACGATCTAGTCCATGAAGCCATTGCCGAGCGTCTCCTATGTCCTCATCCCTTAGGCAGAGGCGTTTTGGGCACCCCATCTAGTGTTCAGTCCTTTCAAAGAGAGGATCTCCTAGATTATCTAACGAAGCAATATGTACCTCCTAGCATGATCATCTCGGCGGTGGGTAATATTTCACACCAGCAAGTAGTAGATGCCATTGAGGGACACTTTTCTGGATACAAAGGCGTGTCCCCCGCCCCCCAAACTGCACCTGTACCGAATGGACAAGGTGATTTTGTTAGGATGAAGGATATAGAGCAAGTTCATCTTTGCTTAGGGGTGCCGGGTCTTTCCCGCAAAGATGAAGACAGATATGTCTTGCATGTCTTAGATACTGCCCTTGGCGGTGGTATGAGCTCTCGACTGTTTCAAAGTCTGCGGGAGGAAAAGGGATTAGTCTACTCGACATATTCCTATCATAGTTGTTATGAGGATTTGGGTTTGGCTGGGATCTATGCCGGCACCAGTCCAGACAATGCCGCCTCTGTCACGGATTTGATCAAGTTAGAATGCCAGCGGATGGCTGGGAAAGGCCTTACTCCCGATGAGCTCAATCGAGCCAAAGAGCAGATGAAGGGTAGCATGTTGCTGAGCCTAGAAAATATGGCCACTCGCATGAGCCGCTTGGCCAAGGCGGAGCTCTATGATGAAGGGTTGCTTTCGCCGGAGGAGATTGTGGCCAAAATCGATGCTGTTACCGGGGAAGATGTGCAAAGGGTAGCAGAGCGCCTTTTCGGCAATGTCACTTTTTCCTTGGCATTGGTGGGACCCACGTATTGGGGCCAACTAAATACGTTAATTATGGAAACAGCGGGGTAAGTTGGAGGGATAGTTTTGGTTGAGGGTATGGACAAGCTTGAGCATATCTTTGAATTGCAGGCTGCTTTTGATGAGGAATTAGTCCGGCAGCGTCAGCTAGAAGGGGATATCGAAACCTGGATCCAGCGGGAGGTCCTCGCCATCATATCGGAACTTGGCGAGCTTTTGTCTGAGGTTAACTTTAAATGGTGGAAAAATCCCCAGCCGGTGAATATGGCAGCAGTTCAAGAAGAACTTGTAGACATATTGCATTTTTTTGTGAGCATGTGCCTGAAGGCAGGCTTTGATGCCGAAGACATTTACCAAGCTTACCTTCATAAAAACGGGGAAAACATCCGGAGACAACAAGGTCTCTCTGACAAAACAGGATACGAGGTTGCCAAAAACCGATGAACATGGGATAATTAATCTATCATCCTACCCAGATGAGCCCGTATGGCTTGGAGTCAATTCCCAAGTACCAGCGGGCTTTTTGTCTTCCATTAGCCCAGGAAGGAGCGGGTTAGCGGGTGAAAAGGGCTCCATGGATGATACTACTAGTGCTAATATCTGTCGGTTACTCACATCTTACGGTTGGGGCGTCAAGTTGGGGGTTGGCGGAGACCAAAATCACATGGGAAAGCCACGAACCCCAGGGGCAAGAATCTGTGCCAAGTCCAAAGATAGCACTACAACAAAGCCTCACTTGGCGATGGCAACCAAGCAACTTGCCCGTGTCTCTGGGATTCTATGTGAACACAAGGCGATCTGAAGATGTAGCTTTCATGTTGGACAAAGGTGAATTGACCCTGAACTCTTCTAAGTATGAACTAAGGGGTTTTTCCAATATGGGATTTGGTAGCACGCTTGATCCCATGAGATTGCTGTCGGCTTCCCGTCGGGCCGATGATGCTCTAGGATTTGAGTTGAAGGGCACGTTGGAGAAAGCTTCGTTCCGAAGTCTTTGGCTAAGTGAAGTGGCCAATGTAGGCGATGATGGGCCACTCTTACTACTGGATATGAGTCTTGATTCTACGGTTGTACCGGGAAAGTATCGCTACTTGCACATAGCCCATGATAGTGACTGGAATTGGCATCACCCCAGATCAGGGAGTTACGTAACCAGGACAGCTAGGCAAATTCACGCCATCATCGGTAGTTGGAGCTTGGATCGGGGATTGAGGGTGTCTGGTGAGTTAGCCACCTTGCGGGGGTTTGATGTAAAGAAAACGTACAGACGGGATCTTTCGGGTTTAGCAATCTTAGTTCGGGGAGAGGGTGGGTTAGGCGATGCCCTTTGGTCACTGGACTTGCACCGAGCTAATCCCGGATTTATCCTAGCTACCGGTGATGGAGACTCCTTGAAGCCGGGCCGGGAGGGTGTCGGCTTACGTATCACTCGGGCAAGGCACCGTGATGAATCCTGGCGGTTACATCTTGCCCATGATAAAGCTGTGCAGGAGCTTAGCACCTTGCCTCTAGATACTCCTGGCTATGTAGTGGATCCCATGCCTCGCTCACTGGGAGCTATAACCTATCGGCGCCGGTGGGGCAACCTTAGCTATCGTGTAGGCATGGAATATGAAAGAGTTGCAGGGCCGGACAAATCTGATTTCTTCTGGGAGCTGAACTATCTTCCTCTGAAGGCCCAGATAGGCGGGAAGTGGTCAGATAATGGCAGTCCACAAATTTACGGTAAAGTAAGTCCTCACCCCCAATGCACTTTAAACGCCCGCTGGGATATGGACAAGGGATGGTGGCGCACCGCCCTAGCCGTCCAAAGCCCTTCACCAAAGTCCCGGGTACAGGCTAGGTGGAAAGGTGAGGCTGTCTACAAGAAGCGACCAGGTGAGCATTATACATATCTATCATTACAGCATAAGATGGATAAAGGGTATTGGGAGATTCGGTGGGGCAAACCGGATCAAGGTCGCCTAGATTGGTCATGGGGCATGCCGCCGCAGGTGGGGCTTGTGCTTGGGCGGTATTTCTAGTGCCGACTAGGCTCCACAGTGCAATTGCCATGGGGAGGCTTTAGATGTGCGCTTTAGCGAATTGGCTGGCAAAGAGCTCATATCCATTGACGAAGGCGCTAGATTGGGTGTGATTAGTGAGACAGATTTGGTGATTGATACAGAAACTGGGATCATACATTCTTTGGTAGTGCCTAATCGGGGTACTTTTTTCCGCAGGCGGATATTGGTGATTCCCTTCCATGGGATCAAGAAAATCGGGCATGATCTCATAATCGTGGACCTTGGGACCGTTCTTGATGAGGGTCGCTATTTGCGGGAGCTTAATCTTGACTAATCTGTAGGCCCATGTATGCCAGATTGTGTAAAGGGGTACCCTATCTTGGGAAAGACACAATCTAATCGAGTCACGGTGGGCTAGATTCAGATGATTGTGTGGCTATTCGCCGTGTCTCGGCGCCAAGAAGGGGGATTGTTTTGAGCACAGTTATAGGAACCTTTGCAGACCGAAATCAGGCAGAAAAGGCCGTTAAAGCCCTGCGAGATAGGGGCTTTACCGAAGATGAGATCTCCATTATTGCCAAAGGTGGCAACCAGGGTGGAGGCGATTTTGAAGCCGCCGATAGCGACATGGCTCTAGGTGGAGTTGGTGAGGGTACCACTTGGGGCGGTGTACTGGGAGGGGCGGCTGGTCTCTTGGCTGGAGTAGGTGCACTAGCTATACCCGGCATTGGACCCATTGTTGCCGCAGGACCCCTGGCGGCCACACTCTCAGGGGCAGTAACTGGTGGTGTAGCCGGCGGTCTGCTTGATCTGGGTATTCCCGAAGATCGAGGGCAGTTCTTTGAGGAAGAAGTAAGAAGAGGCCGATTTCTAACAGTAATCGAGACTGAATCCGGCATGGTAGAGGATGCGGCCCGAATCATGCGGGACAATGGAGCCGCCGATGTGGAGGCACACTAGAGGCGTCGCAGTAGGTGATCTGGGGGCTGCCAAAGGCAGCCCTTTTTGCGTGGGCCATATACTAACCAGCCAGACTAATTGCATGGGTGGAAAGGTCTAGTTGTGAACTAATGGGGCAGGGTAATCAGGGCTGAGCTCTTGGTTCTTGCTTGACAAAACAGAGTTTGTACTAGAAAATAGGTACTAATGAAGGAAATACGGGGGGCTTACTGATGACCATAAGAGTAGTAGTCAACGGTGCTGCTGGCAAAATGGGCCGAGAAGTGGTCAAAGCCGTCAGTGAGGCCGGTGATATGGTATTGGTAGGAGCCTCGGACCAGCAAGCCATCTTGGAAGACGCCGGTAGTCTGGCCGGCATCGGTCCCATAGGAGTTAGGATTGAGAGTCCTTTGTCTGGCGTTTTGGCCAGTAGTAAAGCCCATGTTATGGTGGACTTTACCGAGCCAGCTAGTGCCTTGCACAATGTGTACACTGCCCTACGCCATGGTGCTAGGGTTGTAGTGGGTACAACGGGGCTTACCCAGGTTGATTTGGAAGAGATAGATGCCACTGCCAGGGCGGAGGGTCTTGGCGTTTTGGTAGCACCGAATTTCGCCATTGGGGCAGTACTCATGATGAACTTTGCCCAGCAAGCAGCGGCGTGGTTCCCCCATGTAGAGATCATAGAGCTTCATCACGAACGCAAGAAAGATGCCCCATCGGGCACTGCCTTGAAAACAGCGGAGATGATCAGAGAAAGCTGGGTAAGCCAAGAGGCGGCCCAGGTCAATGCACCGGTAGAGGAATGGGAGAGTTTACCTGGGGCTAGAGGTGGCAGATTAGAGGGAATTCACATACATAGTGTGCGTCTGCCCGGTTTTGTTGCCCATCAAGAAGTGATCTTCGGGTTACCGGGTCAAACATTGACTTTGCGTCATGACTCCACTAGCCGTGAGTCGTTTATGCCCGGCGTGCTCATGGGTATTCGAGAAATTGGGAAGATTACTGGGCTTATGTATGGATTGGACAAACTACTTTTTGAGCGTTGAATTATGAGATAGAGAGCTGTGGCTTGGGTCATGGTCTCGCACCACCTATCATTCCTGGTCATATACTACTATGTACTAGGAAGGCTGGAGGTAGGAGAGCCTCGAAGAAAGGGGAACCCAAGTTGCAGGCAACTTTGCAGGGAATTCGCATTCTCATGCTGGGCGGCGACCAGCGTGAGATCGAAATGGTCCGGTGCCTAGCAGGCCTGGGGGGCCAGATCTACACCGTTGGCCACTTGTCATATGCTGAGTGTCCCAGCGTGATTAGAACGGAGAGTTTGGGTAGTTATCCTGATACTTTGCCGGAAGTTGACGTGATCGTAGCCCCTATGAGTCATACTGATCAGTTAGGTCAGATTAAGGCGGTTCCTGATCAAGGTGTAGTGATCAAAATCGATGATGAGCTGTTGCAGAGATTCCCCAGCGGAACCCCTCTATTCATCGGCATGGCCAGACCAATCGTCAGGGAGTTAGCAGAGAGACACCGATTGCAGTTGATTGAGACAGCGGAAGATGATGAAATCGCGATTTTCAACTCCATACCTACTGCTGAAGGTGCCATCCAGATAGCCATGGAGGAGTTGCCCATCACCATCCACGGTTCTCGATCCTTAGTGATTGGGATGGGACGATGTGGATTAACCCTAGCCCGTATGCTCCACGGATTGGGAGCAAGGGTTTGTGCCGTGGCCAGAAATGCAGCCCAACTAGCCCGAGCCGCCGAAATGGGTCTAGAGACCGCAGGCTTAGGTGAACTGGGGGAGGCTGTAAAAGATGCCGATGTGGTCTTTAACAGCGTGCCTGCATTGCTACTCACAAGGGAGGTTCTACAGCAGACGGCCCGGGGTGCGCTTATTGTAGATATCGCCTCTGCTCCCGGAGGTGTTGACTATACTGCCGCTACTGAGCTGGGTATTAAAGCCATATTGGCTTTGGGCCTACCTGGGAAGGTGGCTCCAATTACCGCTGGCCAAGTCTTGGGGCGCTGTTTGCCACGGATGATCTTGAAGGCCCTCTCCACAACCACATCAGCCCGATCTTAGTGCCAATCCCACCAGTGAGAGGTGCTAAGTGTGGAGCTAAATGGCAAAAATATAGGTTTCGGTATCACTGGTTCCTTTTGCACATTTGAAGCGATTATCCCTGAGATTAAGCGGCTTGTCGATGTAGGCGCCACTGTCTATCCCATTATGTCAGAGGCAGCCGCCACCACAGATACACGATTCGGTAAAGCCCAAGATATTGTGGATGAAGTAGAGCGTATTTGCGGGCAACGTGTGATTAGCACCATTGTTGACGCGGAACCAATAGGACCTAAACGACTGCTTGATCTTGTGGTTGTCGCACCATGCACTGGCAATACATTGGCCAAGATGGCTAACGGTATTACTGATACAGCTGTTTTGATGGCAGCCAAGGCTCATCTCCGCAATGAACGACCGGTACTTCTGGCCATTTCTACCAATGATGGGCTCAGCAATAACGCCAAGAATCTTGGCCTATTGCTGAATAGGCCCTTAGTATATCTGGTGCCCTTCGGCCAGGATGATCCCATTGGTAAGAGTCGTTCATTAGTAGCTGATATGAGCTTAATATTGCCGGCCGCCCGCTTAGCTTTGGAAAGTAAGCAGATGCAACCAATATTGTTTGAATGGAACAAATAGATAGATTATAAAGGGTGGGGATGAGCCTTGAGGAAGTACAGTGTCGCGATTCTAGGTGCAACCGGTGCGGTGGGCCAGGAGTTAATCGGTATTTTGCGGGAACGGAAATTCCCCCTTAAATCACTAAAACTCTTGGCTTCTGCCCGGAGCGCTGGACGAGTTATCGAGGTAAATGGGGAAAAGCTAGTTATAGAGGAAGCAACACCGGAGAGTTTTGCCGATATAGATTTGGCGTTTTTCTCAGCGGGAGGCTCTATTAGCGAGGCATTTGTGGATGCCGCCCGGGAGCAGGGGACTGTGGTGATCGATAATACTAGTGCCTTTCGCCTTGATCCTAATGTACCTTTGGTGGTTCCTGAAGTAAATGGCGATGATTTGACATGGCACAAAGGGCTCATCGCTAACCCTAATTGCTCGACGACAATTGGGGTTATGGCGCTAGCCCCCCTTCACGCCCAGGTCGGTATCAAGCGGGTAGTTGTATCTACCTACCAGGCAGTCTCCGGTATAGGAGCCGCAGCCATTGATGATTTGCACAACCAAGTGGAGCAGTATATTAAGGGAGAGCCCATCACTGCCCGCACTTTTCCTTCAGCCTCCGCGGCAAAGCAGTATCAGATGCTGTTTAATTTAATTCCCCACATTGATGCTTTCGATGAGGGCGACTATACCAAAGAAGAATGGAAGATGGTACGGGAAACCCGGAAAATCCTCCATGACGATAATATGCCCATCACATGTACTACTGTGCGGGTGCCAGTCTTTAGAAGCCATTCTGAATCTATTAATGTGGAACTGCACAAAGATCTATCAGTAGACGAAGCTCGGCAGATATTGGCCAAGGCTCCGGGCATTAAAGTATATGATAATCCTAAAGAGCAGGAATACCCCATGCCACTGTTAACAACCAACGGCGATTTGGTTTGGGTAGGCCGAATTAGAAGAGACTATAGTGTGCCCCGAGGACTAAATCTTTGGGTGGTAGGAGATCAGATACGTAAGGGAGCTGCCCTCAACTCTGTACAGATTGCAGAGGAACTTGTGGAGCGGGAGCTTTTGTGACCAAATATAGGCTCCAGTAGTATGATACTCCTAGGGAGAGTTCGGATATGTATTCCCTTCAGTATCGCAAGAGGGGGGCCAAGGTATGGGCATACTGGTACAGAAGTTTGGTGGCTCGTCAACGGGAACTGCTGCCCGGCGCCAGCAAGTGATAGGACATATCATTGAGGCAAGAAGTGCAGGACATGATTGTGTAGTAGTGGTTTCAGCCATGGGTAGATCCGGTGATCCCTATGCTACTGACACCCTGCGGAGTCTCGTTGGCTCCGGGCCCCACGGGGTACCACTACGGGAGATGGATTTACTCATGTCCTGTGGTGAGATTATTGCCGCCACCGTTATAGCACAGGAACTTGCTCTAGCCGGACATAAGGCCAAGGCATTTACCGGGGGCCAAGCCGGGATGGTTACTGATAGTAATCACGGCAATGCTAAGATATTGGAAGTGAAGCCACATAAGATCAAGCAGGCACTTCAAGAGGGATTTATCCCTGTGATTGCTGGATTCCAGGGGCATACCGTTGATGGGGACATCACAACTTTAGGCCGGGGCGCGGGAGATACAAGCGCTGTGGCTATAGGAGTGGCCCTCAGGGCTCAAATGGTGGAGATCTATACAGATGTTGACGGTGTTATGACCGCGGACCCTCGGGTAGAGCCCCATGCCCGTAGGCTTGACACAGTCACCTATCGGGAAATCGTGGAAATGGCCCATTTGGGAGCTAGAGTCATTCACCCTCGGGCAGTGGAAATAGCCATGGAAGGCCATATGCCTTTGCGGATCCGGGCCACTGGCTCAACAAGCCTGGGTACATTGGTACAGGATAGTCCTAACGGGCCGATAGAGATTAGGAATGATCGGGTGGTGACAGGCATCGCCCATGTTTGTGGCATGGTACAGGTTCAGCTCGAAACCACGGAAAGTTTCAGCCAATCGGATTTAGCGCTTACAGTTTTTCAAAAGCTAGCCGATGCCGGAATCAGTTTGGATATGATCTATGTATCACCGCAAAGAATAGCGTTTATAGTGGAAAAACGCTGGGTAGAAGAGACGAGGACATTACTGGGAGAATTCCCCATAGTTAGTGTTACGATACAACCGGAAGTGGCTAAGGTCTCGGCAGTGGGGGCGGGGATGCGGGGTGTGCCTGGTGTAATGGCACAAGTGATAGCAGCATTGCAGGGGGCAGAAGTGACAATTTTACAGACTACCGATTCCCACGCCAATATTTCCTGCCTAGTACGGGAACATGATGTTAAAGCTGCAGTTCAAGCTTTGCATGGTCAGTTTGGACTGGGCCGATTAGATAAATTCTATGGAGTGATATTAATGGCGGAATTTGGCAGGCTGCTTACTGCAATGGTAACTCCTTTTGATAATGAACTTGGTGTGGACTATGATAAGGCCGCCGCGTTGGCGGAAAAGCTTTGTAAGAGCGGCTCTGACGGGTTGGTGGTATGTGGTACCACCGGTGAATCACCTACTTTGAGTGATGCAGAGAAAGTCAAGCTTATCCAAGTGGTTGTGGAGGCGGTGGGTGGCAAGGCGGCTGTATTGGCAGGGACCGGTTCCAACAACACAGCCCATTCCTTGGAGCTCACTAAGTCTGTACAAAGGCTTGGGGTCGATGGGATTATGCTAGTTGCCCCATACTATAACAGGCCTTCACAGGAGGGCTTATACCAGCATTTTCGCACCATTGCTCAGTCTAGCTCCTTACCTGTGATGATCTACAATATCCCTGGGCGTACAGGGGTCAATATTTTGCCTGAAACAATGGTCCGCCTCGCGGAGATCAGCAACATTGTGGCAATTAAGGAGTCCAGCGGCAACTTGGATCAAGCCGCCGAACTAAGGCGAGTATTGCCTAAGGAATTTGCCATTTATAGTGGAGATGATAGTCTCACTCTACCCATCATGTCCGTGGGGGGCGTAGGTGTAGTTAGTGTGGCCGCTCACTTAGTTGGCCGGCGTATCAAGGATATGATCGAGGCTTTTGTCCAAGGCAAGGTGGCCGCGGCTGCCCAGATTAATGCCGAACTACTGCCACTCGTAAAGGCTCTCTTTGTCACTACTAACCCTGTACCGGTGAAGCTCGCCTTGAAAATGGTGGGTAGTCCAGTTGGAGATGTGCGTTTGCCTTTGGTTTCCGCAACGGAGGCAGAGGCCACGTTGATTAAGAAGACTCTGGAGAATATGCACTTAATTTAGAGATGATAGTTTGGGATTGTTACCAGCACTTAGCGAATTGAGGCTGGGATGTGGGAAGTAGAGGTGTTTAGCGTTTGGGAAACGCAAGGGATTCAGTCTCCCTTATACCATTGGGAGGCTTAGGAGAAATTGGCAAGAACATGATGGTTCTGGAATATGGTGACGATCTCATCGTAATTGATGCTGGAGTCATGTTTCCAGAAGAAGATATGCCAGGGATCGACCTTGTCATACCTGATATCACGTATTTGAAGGAAAACAAGGAGCGGGTTAAGGGGATATTTCTAACCCATGGTCATGAAGACCATATTGGAGCTGTCCCCTATGTGCTCCAGGTGCTCAATGCCCCTATCTATGGCACACGCTTGACCTTAGGGCTACTTCAGGGCAAGCTGGAAGAGCATGGTTTGCTTTCTGTAGCTGAACTAAAAGAGATTAAAGCCGGCGGTCGCGTTAAAGTGGGTATTTTTGACATAGAGTTTATCCATGTCAATCATAGCATCGCCGATGTTGTGGCTATAGCGGTGCATACTCCCTTAGGGGTGATTATTTACTGCAGTGATTTTAAACTAGACCAGACCCCCATTGATGGTCGAGTGATGGATCTGCATAAGTTTGCTGAACTTGGCCAAAAGGGTGTTCTGCTACTCATGTCAGATAGTACTAACGCCGAAAGACCTGGCTACACACTTTCCGAACGAGTTGTGGGCAAGGCCTTCGAAGAAGCCTTCGAAGAGGCCGAGGGGCGGGTTTTGGTGGCAACTTTTGCATCAAATATCCACCGCATCCAACAGATTATCGATGCCGCAGCCACATATGGCCGTAAGATAGCGGTCATTGGAAGAAGCATGGTAAATAACGTGGGTATCGCCGCCAAACTGGGTTATCTGGAGGTCCCCCCAGGGATGATGATCGATGTTGCGGATCTCGACAGATATCCACCGGAGAAAGTGGTGATTATCACTACTGGTAGCCAAGGGGAGCCTATGGCAGCTTTGACTCGCATGGCCATGTCAGAGCATCGCAGGATTGATATAGTCCCCGGTGATACAGTGATTATTTCGGCTATGCCTATTCCTGGAAATGAAAAACTAGTAGGCAAGACCATCAATCACCTGTTCCGTCAAGGGGCGAAAGTGATCTACCAAGCGGTATCGGGAGTCCATGTTTCGGGGCACGCCAGCCAAGAAGAGCTGAAACTGCTTTTGAACCTCTGTAAACCTCGCTACTTCATGCCTATCCATGGTGAATATCGCATGATCGTACGCCATGCCGAGCTAGCCGAAGAAGTGGGCATTTCTCGGGAGCGGATCATACTCTGTGATATCGGGGATGTGTTAGATATTACCTCTGAGAAGGTAAATAAGGCTGGCAAGGTGCCCTCGGGCCAGATCCTTGTCGATGGCCTAGGAGTAGGGGATGTTGGCAATATAGTACTAAGGGATCGCCGACAATTGGCTCAGGATGGCATCTTGATTGTGGTGATTACCATTGATAAGCAGACCGGAGCAGTGATTGCAGGGCCTGACATTATTTCTCGAGGCTTCGTGTATATGCGGGAATCAGAGAAGCTTATCGATGAGGCTAGAGAGGCTGTAAAAAAGGTACTACAGCTTTGTGAAGCAGAAAACGTCACTGAATGGGGAGTGCTCAAGGGTAGTGTAAAAGAGAGCTTGACTCAGCTACTTTACCAAAAGACAAAGCGACGCCCCATGATCATGCCCATCATCATGGAAGTCTGATTATAAATCGCCTAGGCGATAGTTATACTAGTATAGAGACCTAATCGGAGAATCCCATCGGTTAAAAGGCCGCTAGTATAAGGGAAGGATGACCTAGGTGGACAAGTCACTGGGCATTACGAGACAGGGCCAAGGTGTGCCTGTCATGCATTTTCCGCATCATGGAGTAGAGGACTCGGGGTGGGTAAGCGAGGAGCCAATGGATCCGCCCGGGGATCCCGAAGACCCCAATCAAAGCGATGTGGATGGCCAAAAGGTGGCCCTGGAAAACATTAGGCAGCTGGGGCAAATCAGCGTACCAGCTCCGATGGTGTCCCGTATTCACTGTATTTCCATTGTCGGGCAGGTGGAAGGTCATGTATTGTTACCCCCGAGAAATAAAACCACCAAATATGAGCACATTATCCCTCAGTTGGTGGCGGTGGAGCAAAATCCTGACATCAAGGGTGTCTTAGTTATCTTAAATACGGTGGGCGGCGATATTGAGGCGGGCTTGGCCATAGCGGAGATGATTAAGGGGCTATCTAAGCCTACTGTCTCTTTGGTACTAGGGGGCGGCCATTCAATTGGGGCACCTATAGCGGTTGCCGCAAGCTACAGCTTTATCGCCGACTCCGCGACAATTACTATCCACCCCATTCGCCTTACTGGGCTTGTAGTGGGTGTGCCCCAGACCTATGAATATTTGGACAAGATGCAGGACCGGGTGGTTAGGTTTATTACTGATAACAGCAGAATCTCCCAGGAGCGGCTTAGGGAGCTGATGTTTCGCACGGGAGATCTGATGCGAGATATTGGGACAGTGCTGATCGGAAAAGATGCGGTCAATGCTGGACTCATCGATGAAGTGGGGGGGTTGCACAAAGCTGTCTCCAAATTGGAGGAGCTTATACCTGTCCATAGTGAAGACCATTTGGAGAAATCCCTTGCCGATCCCCTTTGGCCATCGATTCCCCAAGATCCCTTACCATTTCAAGATATCGCAGCTGGCCCAGGGGGTGTCGATCATTGATGTGGACAATAATACCTCCTGAGCTTATCTGGGAGGGTGTGGAGGTTAAGCCTAAACAGTTACAAGAGATGACATGGCGGGGTGCGAGGGTCTTGGTAGAGCCCATTGCTTTTACCAGGGGCAAAATCGTACAACTTCTAAGCACTGAGCCCAACGATTTTCTAAGGCCTGACCTACAGCCCGGCTCCATCGTGGAGCTTTTGCCTTAAAACCAATGCTTACCTAAAGACCGGGACGGCAGTTTTGATGCCGTCCTTTTGGTTTTAGGTGTGGTCTCTTGTTGTCCACCGATGAATAGGATGGGCAACAGGGGGCGATGACATGGCTCGTCTGATTATGGGGGCTGCTTTGGGAATGCTAATCTTCCTTGCCGGAATCCGCACCATGACCCAGGGATTGCGGGCGCTTTCCCGCCCCCGGCTCCGCTGGGCATTGGAGCATTTTACCGGCCACCCCCTTGCCGCACTGGGCACGGGGGCTATACTCACGGCCTTAACACAAAGTAGTAGCGGGACAGCGGCAGCGGCAGTGGGTTTAGTAGATGCCGGTCTACTCGAGTTAGAGCAGGCCTTTGGGATCATACTTGGCGCCAACATAGGGACAACTTTGACAGGGCAATTGCTGTCACTGAAGTGGCAGGCTTTCGCCCCCTTTGCCATCTGTACAGGTGGGTTACTGTTTTTTGTGAGTAGGCACACCGTATTGGGTCGCACCGGAGCAATTGTAGCCGGCGCAGGAGGATTGCTTTGGGGAATCGACTTAGTGGGCCTTGCCCTTCGGCCTCTAGCTGGGGTACCTCTTTTTACCCATCTGATTTTGCAGTGGGAAACAAGCCTATATTCTGGTATACTGGCAGGGATGATCC
Organism: Bacillota bacterium; assembly: GCA_012798955.1. Taxonomy (GTDB): domain Bacteria; phylum Bacillota; class Limnochordia; order DTU087; family DTU087; genus JAAZMF01. Next base: position 16,852 of record JAAZMF010000097.1, read on the forward strand.
TTACTGCTACACTCCAAAGTAGCAGTGCTGCAATTGGGCTAGTTTTGGCACTGGCAGGGGAAGGTCTGGTGGGTCTATTCGGTGGGATGGCGGTCGTACTAGGTAGCAACGTGGGGACAGTCTTGACGACATTGATCGCTAGTATTGGTACAGAGCAGGAGGCTCGCCAGACGGCTGTAGCCGACTTGCTATTTAATATCTTAGGTGTCTTAGTGTTTATGCCACTGTTTCGCTACTACCTAGCATGGTTGCGCCTGACTTCTAGTGATGTGGTGCACCAAATAGCCAATGGGCACACCTTCTTTAACCTTGTCACGGCTTTAGTTGCTTTACCTTGTATTCCGGGTTTGGCTAAGCTAGTCAGAAAGTTGGTACCAAGATAGCTAAGTACATATGGTATGGCACCGGTATGGGGCCAATATTGCCAAAGAGAGGAGCGAAGGCGGTACGGGTTTTAAACCGCCGTTGGATTTGAGTGTGGGTCAGGCAATCGTGTTGGGTTTTTTTCAAGGATTAACTGAGTTCCTGCCAGTTAGTTCATCTGGCCACTTGGTGTTGCTGGGACAACTGTTTGGATTGAAGGAACCAGATTTAACTTTCAGTGTCATGGTGCATTTCGGCACATTAATTGCAGTGATGATAGCCTTGCGGGCAGAAGTTGCCCTGATGCTAGGGGGCTTAAGGCCGGTAACCAAGGCGTCTAGTCCGGATCAGGTTCGCTTGGGGCGGAGGTTGATTTTGCTGGTAGTGGTGGGTACCATACCGGCGGCTGTTATGGGATTATTGGCGAAAGACTTTATTGAAGGACTGTTTGGCTCTGTCGCCTTTGTAGGGATTGCCCTCCTATTTACCGGTAGCCTGCTGTGGTGGGCGGAAGGTCGGGCTGATCATGGTAGAAGCCTAGAACAGATGGTGCCCAAAGATGCCTTGCAGATTGGGCTGTGGCAAATAGTTGCTCTCGCTCCGGGTGTATCCAGATCGGGGACTACAATTAGCGCGGGTCTATTTCGAGGTTTTAGTCGTGCCGATGCTGCACGGTTTTCCTTTCTCTTGTCACTGCCCACCATTGCAGGTGCGGTGGTGCTAGAGGCTAGAGGAGTGTTTACTGCAGTATCTGGTGGGACTTGGGTGCCCTTGCTTGTAGGTACCTTGACTGCCACGATCACCGGATTCTTAGCAATTCAAGGGCTACTTCAGCTAGTTAAGCGCCATTCGCTTCGGGTGTTCTCCTATTATACATGGCTAGTTGGCTTCATCGTGTTGATTTTGCCACATTTCATACGTTAAAAGTGTGGAAACCGTCATAAATGGCTTGACACTTGGCGCTTACTAGGCTATAATCGGCAGTAAATATTGTGCTATCAGGGGCGCGCTAGTGGGTTGTCCAAGCCCCCTAAAGGCAGAGGGAGAGGGATTATGGATGTCGAAAATGCGGATGCTGTCAGCTCTTTTGGCAATTTCTATGGTGCTGGCGGGAACGGTGGGGGTAGGAGCAGCTGGAACATTTAAGATAGGTGCAGTTGGGCCCAGGACAGGTCCGGTAGCTACCTATGGACTATCTGTATTGAATGCTGTGACCCTTGCAGTGGAAGAAGTCAATGCCGCTGGTGGCATTTTAGGTCGGCAAATAGAACTCATTATAGAAGATAACAAGGCTGATGCCACAGAGACCAATAATGCTTTTAGAAAGCTGGCCTCTAGGGATCAGGTACATGCCATCATTGGTGCAGTTGTTACTGCCAATAGCATAGTGGGGGCACAGGTAGCTCAGATGATGCAAGTTCCCATGATTACCCCTACATCTACAGCGGAGAAGGTGACCCAGGAAGGTGATTATGTCTTTAGATCATGCCTGATCGACCCTGTTCAGGCAGTGATTATGGGTAACTTCGTCTATAACAGCTTAGGTCTACGGGAAGTTGCCATCTTGACGGCCCAGACCAATGATTACAGTGTAGGTCTTACAGAGGTTTTTACTGAGACCTTCGAGAGACTCGGTGGCAAGGTGGTAGCCGCAGAATCCTATAGTGAAGGTGACCAGGATTTTAAGGCTCAGCTCACTAAGATTCGGGCCCGCAATCCAGAGGCTGTATACGTACCTGGTTACTATACAGAGGCTGGTCTTATCGCCCGTCAGATGCGTCAGCTCGGTATGGAGCAACCCATTATGGGTCCTGATGGATTTGATTCTCCAAAGCTGTTTGAGATCGGTGGCGAAGCCATTCTAGGTAGCTACTTTACAAACCATTACTCTAAGGAATCCGATGATCCAGTCTCAAAGAAATTCGTAGAGGATTATCGGGCCAAATACAACGAAGATCCCGATGGATTTGCTGCCTTGGGCTATGATGCCGCACTGATCTTGTTTGATGCCCTGGAAAGAGCCGGTGATGGGGCGCTGGCCAAGAACATTACCTCCGCCCGGAAGGCTATTCGTGACGCAATGGCTGACACAAAGGATCTACACGCAGCTACAGGCACTTTGACCCTTGATGAGAATCGTAACCCCGTGAAGAGTGCAGTGATCCTAAAAGTTGTTGAAGACGGATATGAGTTTGTAGAGAGAGTTGAACCTTAATAGCTTTCGTCTAGCTATTTAAAGTGGGTTAGCAAGGCCATGGGCGGTATGTTTTGTCCGTCCATGGCTTTTGGCTGGACAAGGATTCATTTTTCTAGTATGGTTTTATGTATGGTTTTCCATTTGCCAATGGTTCGTAGACCTTGGCTGCCTGAGATCTACTACCATTGTCTTGTCTAGGGGAAGGTGAAGTTGGTGGCTGCGGTAATCCAGGAGATCATTCAACAGTTGGTTAATGGTATCTCTTTAGGCAGTATCTACGCGTTAGTTGCCCTAGGATATACCATGGTTTATGGCATCATTAAATTGATCAATTTCGCCCATGGCGATATCTATATGCTGGGGGCGTTTACCGGTTTTTTTGCCATAAAGATGTTTCAGATGTCTTTTTTGCCGGCTTTGGTAGTTGCCATGGCAACCGCCGCATTGTTGGGAGTTATTATTGAACGATTGGCCTACAGACCTTTGCGGAATTCAACCCGAATTGCCGCTTTGATTACAGCAATCGGAGTATCAATGCTCATTCAGAATGTGGCTCTCTTGGTTTGGAAACCGGATCCCCGATCTTTTCCCGACGTTTTTCCCTTTAAGAGCTACGAGATTTGGGGAGTGTACGTTGATAACCGCCAGCTGATTATCTTGGCTGTCGCGGTGATCTTGATGGTTGTGCTCCATTACATTGTGCACTACACTCGGATAGGTAGGGCCATGCGGGCAGTAGCCCTCGATGATGATGCTGCCCGCCTGATGGGAATTGATGTTGATCGGGTCATATCCTTTACCTTCGCCTTGGGCTCGGCCTTAGCTGCCGCCGGCGGGGTGCTTGTAGGTGTTTACTATAACCGAATCGATCCCATGATGGGAGTCATGCCGGGACTCAAGGCCTTTGTGGCCGCGGTCTTGGGAGGCATAGGGGTAATCCCCGGCGCTATGATTGGTGGTTTAGTTATGGGGATTGCAGAAGTCATGGTGGTGGCGTTAACTGCTTCAACATGGAAAGATGCAGTAGCTTTTGGTATTTTGATCATTATTTTGCTGCTTCGGCCCGCGGGTATCCTCGGTCAGCATGTACGAGAGAAGGTATAGTCAGTGAAGAAAGCTGCTAGGATAGCTACCGTTTTGGCGATGATCGGTGTAATATTGGTAAATTATGGTGTGTACACTGGTTATATAGATTTCTATTTTACCGGTGTCTTGGTGGTTGTATGGATCAATGTGATCTTGGCAGTTAGCCTCAATCTGATTAACGGTTTCACTGGTCAGTTCTCATTGGGCCATGCTGGATTTATGGCAGTTGGGGCCTATGCATCAGCCTTGCTTACTATTCATACAGGTTGGCCTTTTGCGGTAGTCTTATTGGTTGCCGGTATCATATCTGCCTTAATCGGCTTTTTGATTGGATTGCCAACCCTGCGTTTGCGGGGGGATTACTTGGCGATTGCTACACTAGGTTTTGGAGAAATTGTGCGAGTTGTGATACTAAATTTGAAAATCACCGGTGGTCCCCGGGGGTTAGGCGGGATTGCCCCCAAGACCTCGTTTTTCTCGGCGGAGATAGTGGCTATACTCACCGTTATCGTCTTTGTAAACATGATTAAATCATCCCATGGCAGGGCTTTTGTGGCTATCCGGGAGGATGAGATTGCTGCGGAAGCCATGGGTATTGATACTACCCGTTATAAAGTGCTAGCTTTTAGCGTTGGGGCGGCCTTTGCCGGTATTGCCGGTGGACTTTTCGCCCATCATCAGATGTTTATCGATCCCAGGTCTTTTACCTTCCAACGCTCCATTGAGATTTTGGTCATGGTGGTGTTCGGGGGATTAGGCAGCATTACCGGTTCCATTGTAGCCGCGACGGTGCTGACGATTTTACCTGAGGCTCTCAGGGGTATTGCCGAGTATCGCATGGTGGTTTACGCTCTGCTCCTTATAGGCTTGATGCTGGTAAGGCCCCAAGGATTGTTTGGCACAAGGGAGCTGAGTGACCTCTTGGGTATTGGTTCCCGCAAGGCTAACCTACCTCAAGGGCCTAAAGACCGAGTAGTGGGGAGTAACGGGGGTGAGGGCCGATGATTCTCTTAGAAGCCCGGGATTTGACAATGCAATTTGGGGGTCTGACGGCGGTCAATCAATTTAGCTTAAGTCTAGATGATAACACCATCGTGGGGTTGATTGGTCCTAATGGGGCAGGTAAGACCACAGTCTTTAACTGCTTAACAGGTATGTATGTGCCCACTAGTGGTGAGATTCATGTAGGTGGAAAGCGGGTGGATGGTCTAAAGCCTTATCAGATCACTCAGCTTGGCATGGCCCGCACCTTCCAGAACATCCGGTTGTTTAAAGAGCTTACGGTTTTTGACAATATTCGGATCGCCTTCCATTACCAAGTTAGGTACGGAATAGCCAGTGCTGTTTTGCGACTTAAGGGATTCGGGCGGGAAGAGCAGGAGATCACAAACCGAACCTTGGAGTTGCTAGAAATATTTGGTCTTTATGAACATCGAGATGAGATAGCTAGTAGTTTGCCATATGGCGAGCAACGGAGACTTGAGATCGCGCGGGCTTTGGCGGCCAATCCCAAAATCTTGCTGCTAGATGAGCCCGCCGCGGGCATGAATCCCAATGAAACCCAGGAATTAACGCAGCTGATCAAGTGGGTTAGAGATGAGTTTAAGCTGACGATATTCCTAATCGAACATGATATGCGCCTCGTCATGGGACTTTGTGAGAGGATTCTGGTTCTCGATTATGGCATCACTATTGCCGAAGGGACTCCCAACGAGATTCAAAACAATCCGGCAGTCGTCGAGGCATATCTGGGAGAGGAGGCGCTTGCAGGATGCTAAGAGTCGAAGCACTCAATGTGTTCTACGGAGGCATCCACGCTCTAAAAAGTGTCTGCTTCCATGTCAAGGCCGGGGAGATAGTCACTTTGATTGGTGCGAATGGAGCTGGCAAGACTACTTCTCTTAAGGCGATTTCCGGACTGATCCGGGGTAGAAGCGGTAGCATATCTTACAATGGGCAGGATATCTCGGATGTGCCAGCCCATCATATTGTCAAACAGGGGCTTTCCCAGGTTCCCGAAGGACGCAGGGTGTTCGCTGATATGTCCGTGGCAGAGAATTTGGCTTTAGGCGCATACCATAGGAAAGATATGGCCGGCATTAGAGCTGATTTGGAGTGGGTTTACGAGCTATTTCCCCGTTTGCAGGAAAGACGCAAGCAGATGGCAGGCACACTCAGTGGCGGGGAGCAACAGATGTTGGCCATCGGGCGAGGATTGATGTCCCATCCCAAATTGTTGCTTTTAGATGAGCCTTCCATGGGCCTAGCGCCGCTGTTAGTTAAGGAGATCTTTGATATTGTTAAAAAGATCAATACCACCGGGGTGACTATTTTGGTCGTGGAGCAGAATGCCCATATGGCTTTATCAGTGGCCCATTCAGCTTATGTGATGGAGACCGGTCGCATTGTATTATCAGGGCCGGCGACGGATGTAGCTGCAAATGCCAAGGTGCGGGCAGCGTACCTAGGAGGTTAAGAAATAGGAGTGCTTAACGACCCCGCCGAGGCACCGGTGGGGTTTTTGCCCTAGAACACCCATGAAGGCTTTAATGGTAGCTTTAGCGAAACCACTAAGACATAGTAGGAATGGGATGGCAACAGAGGTAGGTAGATTACTATGTTCTCCCACAGCCAAGCATTAGCGGGCATATGCAAATTGGGTTGTCTTATTTTGGTGGGTATGGTGGCCCTTTGGTTCATGGCTCCAGCTTGGCTATGCTTGCCTGTGATTAGCGCCTTTTCTGCTGTAGATGTAGGGGAGCCTAGCAGCCTGTGTAGAAGCTGGCAGGGGACTGTCTGGGTGATGCCGGAGATGGAAACGGTTTTGGCACCAACTGCCGGCATTGTGACGCTTCTAGTTCAACATGGACAATGGGTTGTAGCTGGTGGTGTGGTAGCGGAGATCTCCGATGGAGTAAGCAATCCCGAGCTGGCCTATGCACCCCGTGGGGGCCTAGTTACGTTGCGTATGGGGCATTTATCTCCTGATGCGGGTGGTGGAGCCCGTCCCTTAAGGCGGGATGGTGATTATGTTGAGATGGGGGCGCCTGTCCTTGGGATCAGCCAATCCAGCCCGTTATATTTGAGGCTAAGGGGTCGCCCCTTTGGTCAACTACCCCTTACGGGCACCAAGGCGTCTGTTTTGGCAGATGAAAATGGGTCACGGGGATCCGATGCCCAGCAGTGGCTAACAGCTAGCAGCTACGTCTATGATGGGGATGGGTTTTCTATCAAGATAGATAGGTTTCCTGAGACTTGGCTAGATAAGTTAACTATGGAGGTTGCTGTTCGCATTAATGGTCCTAAGGGACATGTTGTCCCCAAAAGGGCCGTTTTGCCCGGTGACACCCAAGGAGAGGCCCTAGTATGGGTTGTTCATCAAAACAAGCCTCAGCGACGAGCAGTTAGTGTTTTGGATGAACTGGATGACAAGGTGGTAGTAGAGGGTCTTGTATCATTTGAACAAGTCATTAGGTGCCCTAGGATCTTTAGGTATTACAATCCATGGGAGAAGGAACCTGTGATATAAAGCTAGAATGGAATCTGGTGTAAAGGAGTTGCATTTGTTGGTTGATGTAGTGGCTAACTGGCGGCTAGTGGAGGAGAGAATCTGGCGGGCAGCTCACCGCGTTGGGCGTCCGCCGGAAGACATACATGTGGTAGCAGTTACTAAGGGAGTAGATGTCCGTCAAATTACTCCCTTAATTGGAGCTGGTATAAGCGCTATCGGGGAAAACCGTATCCAGGAGATCTTGCCGAAATACGAGGCAGCGCCATGGCGAGAAGAGGTGGATTGGCACTTTATCGGTCATTTGCAAACGAACAAAGTGCGGCACTGTCTGCAATTTGCCAGCCTTGTGCATTCCGTTGATAGCCTGCGGCTGATTAGAGAGATAGATCGGCGAGCTAGACTACTCGAACTAGAACGGGTGGATGTCTTGCTTCAGGTGAATATTAGTGGTGAAGCCACCAAATTCGGACTATCCCCAGATGAGGTCTGGGTATTGCTGGAGCAGATGGAGCCATACTCCAGGGTGTTTGTGCAAGGTTTGATGACCATGGCTCCCCACGAGCAAGATCCAGAAAATACTAGGCCGTACTTCAGGGATTTGCGAAACCTTGGAGAAAAGCTGTCTGATAAAGGATTTCCTAGATTTACAGTGAAATATCTCTCTATGGGAATGACTAACGATTTTGAAGTCGCGGTGGAAGAGGGCGCTAACCTATTGCGCATCGGTAGTGCGATCTTTCAAGCATAGATTTAGCCAGCAATGGGAGGGGAGGTACATAATGGCTGTGAAGTTTATGGACAAGATGCTGTCATTCATGGGATTTGAAGAGCAAACTGATATGGAGTTAGAAACGGTGTCGTCCCAGGATATTGAAGAGCCGCCTCAACTAGAGGAAGTAGGCGCCAATAGACGCAGGGGCCAGTTAGTGAGTATTAATCGACAGAGCCAGACGCGGGTGATGGTTGTGGCCCCATCAAGCTATGATGCAGTAGAGGATGTGGCCAATTACCTAAAAAATGGACGGGCTGTTATCGCTTGCCTCGATGAGATTGATCGTGATCTTGCCAAGCGGATCGTGGATTTTATGAGTGGTACAGCATATGCTCTAGATGGTAGTATACGCCGTATCTCGGAGGGGATTTTCCTGTTCGCCCCGCCCCATATTTTGGTAGAAGTAGACCCAACCATTGATTTGCGAGAGAAGAAGATGTCTTGGGTGACAGGTAGCGTAACCCACGTGTGAGGCATCTTTGACCGTAGCATTGCTTCTTGCGGTGTTATGTATGTTTAGTGTGCCTACCACAGGGGGCACTAGGAGGTGGGGCTTGGCTTGGTTGAATGTGATGGTTTAGGGCTCGTCGGTGTAGGGGCCATGGGGGGCGCCTTAGCCCGGCGTATTGTCGCTTCAGGGATAATGGCTTTAGACAGGATAGTTGTGTCAGATAAAAGGCAGGAGTATGTGGCAGATCTTGCAGTGGAACTCGGGATTAACTCTTTAGATGTTCAGGCTATACCAAGCACTGCAGATACGATTGTGATTGCGGTTAAACCGCAAGACATGGAGCAAGTATTGCGGGAATTATGTCCTAATCTTACGCCTAATCATCTTGTGGTCTCCCTTGCCGCGGGCATTTCATTGGCCACAATAGCCCATTGGACTCATCCAACCCAGCCTATTGTACGGGTCATGCCCAATACACCTTGCCTCATTGGTCAAGGCGCAGTTGTCTGTAGCCCCAATTGTCATGTCAATTCCAGGCAACTACAACTGGCTCAAGAGCTTTTTGGCCTGACTGGTAAAGTCTGGGTTTTGCCGGAGGAGCAAATGGATGCTGTGACCGGTGTTTCAGGTAGCGGACCGGCGTATGTATATCTTTTTCTTGAGGCCCTGATTGAAGGAGGCGTTGCCGCCGGGTTAAGCTATGGGGTGGCAACAGAGTTGGCGCTGCAAACTGTCTTAGGAGCTGCACAGATGGCTCTGGAAACGGGGCAACATCCTGCATTACTAAGAAATATGGTGACTTCTCCGGCAGGTACTACGGTGGCGGCCTTGAGAGAGCTAGAGGCGGGTAAGTTCCGTAGTGTGGTAATAGAGGCCGTTTTGGCGGCTAGTGCCGGCTCCAAGTCTCTTGGTGATAAGGAACCTGAGGGGGGAAGGCTTTGAGGTGGCTTGTTTTTTTGCTTGATCTGAGTATTGGTGTATACCGCTGGATGATCTTAGCTCGTGTCTTCATGACCTGGATACCTAATATTGATTACTATCATCCTTTGGTTAGATTCATCTATGATTGGACAGAGCCAGTTTTGGCACCATTTCGCCGAATGCTCCCGCCGCTGGGTGGATTCGATTTATCCCCAGTGTTGGTTTTTGCAGTACTAGAGTTTATCCGGGGCGCAATTTTGCGAGCACCATTGATACTTTAGGAAGTGAGCCGGATTGATTATCTTTGATAAAGCTAGATTTGTTGGACATCTAGAGGGCGATGAGCGAGATGTAGGTATCCGTATATTGGATATTGCATCCCAAGCATATGAAGGCAATAGACCTGAATATACCGATTTTCTCGATCCTAGGGGACAAGAGATAGCTGTGGGGATTGTGCGGGGCACCAATTGTCTATCATATCACTTAGATGGTGGCTATCCCACGGCAGAAAGGTGCCGCCTTGCGGTTTTTCCTGATTACTTCCCTAGGGAGCGGGTGGAGATACCCTTAGCTGCCCTTGATATTGAAGGAACAACAGAGTTTGTTGGGGTGACCCACCGAGACTTTCTTGGCTCAGTGCTCGGCTGTGGAGTGAGAAGGGAAAAGGTTGGGGATATCATCCTGACCGATCAGGGGGCACAAGTCGTCTTGACCCCGGAGATGGTGTCAGCGGTGGCCAATAGCCTTCAGGCGGTGCAAAGGACACCGGTGTTTGTTCGCTCCATTGAACTTGAGCAATTAGAGGCGGCACCTAGGCAAGTGAAAGAGCTTAGGGTTACAGTGGCTTCCATGCGCCTTGACGCCGTAGCTAGTGCCGGTTTTGGCACATCCCGGACTCAGATGCTTAAGGAGATCAAGGGAGGTAAGGTGCGAGTTAACTGGAAGCCCGTGGACAGCCCGGCCCACGGAATTCGGCCAAATGATGTTCTGTCTATTCGAGGCAGGGGGCGAGTGGAAGTAGCCGACCAGCTGGGTCTGACTCGTAAAGGTCGTATTAATCTATTACTTAAGCGATACATCTAGGGGGCGAATCCATGTTACGGCCAATTGATATACATGAAATGGACTTCAAGATGGTTTTCCGGGGATACAGCAAGGAGCAGGTAGATGATTTTCTTTCCAGGCTAGTTTCTGAATATGAAGCATTGTATCATCAAAACCAGGAGCTCCAAGAGCGGATTGAAGAGCTTAAAAAGCAGGTTACTCGCTATACTGAAGTGGAGGATACCCTCCAAGAAACGTTAGCATATGTGAAGCGCTCATCTAGTGAGCTCAAGGATAATGCGGAGCTTCAAGCCCGGCGAATAATCGATGAGGCGAAGCTAGAGGCAGAGCAGATTTTGGTGGATGCTCGGCGCCAAGTAGGCGATGAGATTAGGCAGGCCGAGGAAGCATTGGCCTTTCG
>JAAZMF010000098.1 GCA_012798955.1 Bacillota bacterium
AGGGCGAGTTCCATAGCGCTTACGTCATTGCGTGGACCATCCTCGAGTGAATCTGCCCCTTCAAAGCCAAATTCACCCGCTCCTACAAGTAGATAATAGCCTACCCCTAGTTTGACCGGCGATAGCCATTCAAGCCTATCAGCGTATATGGTTACATAGGTGGAGTACGGTTGATAGCTGCCATGGGTGATCTCAATTAGGCGTTTCCCTTGAGGGATATCCCATAGTTCAAAATATCCGTTGCTGTTCGTCTTAACTGTTCTCCCTGCTATCTTTATGGTTGCATACCCTAATGCTCTGTAGCCGACCGGTATGGTTTCTAGTCCCTTTTCTAAAAGGTGTATAGGACTAGCATCATCTCCGATTGGCACACAAACGATACCACCAATTCCGCCCGTCGGTATGGGCCCCCCACCAAAACACCCCGCCATAGCCACCATCATGCCTAGGAGTACGGCAACTAGGCCCCACCTGCTCCATTTGCCTTTGTCCACACCTATCGCCTCCGTTTTTCTTCTATGAGTCAACTGTACCGAGATGAGCTTGACCAGATCTCAAAAAGTTATCATAACCTCTATTCCACATTTCAGGATATTTTCCCTGGTATGTCCATATATGGCATTAGGCCTGTTTGCGTGCATTGCATGTGATTACAAAGACCTGTCTCAAGCTTCACCTGTGCTAACATAGGACAAGCTTGGTTCCATGGAGAATGCTTAATCAGGGGGTGGGCTACATGTCTAGGCCAGTCAGATTTCTCCATACTGCAGACATACATCTCGGGACACCTGTACAAGGATTCTCAGGGGCAGCGAAGCATGTTGAGGAAAGACTAAGGCAGGCGAGCTTTCTAGCCTGGGAGCGGATCTGTGATGCGGCTCTAGCCCATGATGTGGATTTTGTTCTGGTAGGCGGAGATCTATATCACGAAGAGGCTCGGAGTATACAAGCTGTTCGCTTTCTTCGGAAACAAGTAGAACGTTTGTCCAAAGCTGGTATCGGGGTGTATGTTGTTTATGGTAATCATGATCCTGTGAATACACGGGAGGATATTCTTGACATGCCAGATAACTTCTATGCATTTCCCGCAACTCACTCCGGATGCGTAGAAGTGAAAGATCGGGATGGCATACCATCAGCTAGAATCATAGGAGTTTCTTACCGAACAAGATGGGATTCTAGGAGACTCCATGCCTTGCTACAGCCGCCTGATGCCACAGTCGTTAACATTGGGCTTCTACATACTGCTCTTGATCCAAATGATTCAAACTATGCCCCCTGCAGCATACAGGATTTGGTTGACCAAGAACATATCCATTATTGGGCATTAGGCCATGTGCATGAGTCGCGGATCGTGCGCAGTGACCTACCCGCTATTGTATACCCAGGCACCCCACAGGGGCGCCATATACGAGATGGGGAGGTCGGAGGCTGCTTTTTGGTGGAGTTAGCTTTGGGCAAAGCCCCGGACATTCGCTTTGTCCCCATTGCGCCTCTGATCTGGAAAGAGATAGAGGTATCCATTGACGTTTCTATTGATGGGACAAGTGGCCATGGAGAACTCCTGAATATTACCGATGTGGAGCAACTCTTGCAGGCAAAGGCCGAAGAGTTTTTGGTTTATCCCCAAGATCACATGCCTACACCGGTGGCACCCTTGGCCAGTGGAACTTGGAGCCCTGAAGGCTATCTAGTGCGTTGGGTTCTCACCGGTAGAGGTCCTGTACATGAGCTGCTTATGGATCTAGATAATGGTTCAGCCCACCTAGAGCAGTGTCTTGAAAGCTTTCAATATAGGGAGCCATTTCTATGGACAGAGTCCATCCAAGTTGAAACAGGTGAAGTTTTACCGGAATGGGAGAGTATGCTGGAATCTTGGCCCTTGGTTCAAAAACTAGAAGTTGTTGCAGGGAATCTCTTGACTGATGCTGCTATGCGCCCTGAGCTTGTTAGGGCCTTGGGTGAGATTTGGGATGCAAAGTATGACCTTGAACATGCCAAAGACACAACTTTTCCGGCTACAGAGGAAGTTGTGGCTACCATTGTAGAGAGGGCCAAGCGACTAGCCTATGAGAAGTTGCTGGAAGGAGGGCAACTGCCATGAAGATCCGCCGTCTTTATCTTGGAGACTTTGGGATACTCCGTAACCAAACACTAGATGATATAGGTCAAGGATTAATTGTCATCGGCGGACCGAACCGGGCTGGTAAGACCTCATTTATGCAAGTTTTACGGTACTTAGGATATGGCTTTCCTAGGGGAGGCAATCTACCCCCTGCCACCCATGAATATCATGTGGAGGCTACTATTAGCCTGGAGAGCGACATATGGGATCTGCGCTTACGGGGATATGGTAACCCCCAAGTTAGTGGGGTGGGAGGTAGGACGACTGATGCCTCTACCCTTTTCGGCGGGCTAGACATGTTCACATATCACCAGCTGTTTACCATCAGTCTTGATGAACTTAGACTCTTGCCTGAAGGGGTTGAAAAAGGCGAGGGTGGTGCTCTACAGTCGGTGCTTCTAGGTGCCGGCCTTGCGGATGTGGCCAGAATCCCTGGGATAGTGAAAGAACTAGACAAAGAGGCTGATCGGATCGGTGCATCTAGAGGCAGGCCCCATGTCCGAGAGTTCAAGCCCTATAACGAAATCATTAGGGAGAATGCAAAGGAAAGAGACGGGGCCCTTGAACGCCTTGATGAATACCAGACCCATATGCAAGAGTTAGCAGATATCAAGAATCGGATAGACGAAGTGCAGGAACAGCTACTAGGTTATAGGCACCAACGCACTCGGCTAGAGACGTTACTGCACAATCATGATGATTATCATAGATGGGTGGAACTAG
>JAAZMF010000099.1 GCA_012798955.1 Bacillota bacterium
CGATTTGGCCTTGCCACTCCTTAGCAATGGATAGGTCAAGTCCTAGGGCCTGCAATGCTCTAGCTGCAACAAAGTCGGCGATATCCTCTATGGATTGGGGGTTATGATAAAACCCCGGCATGGCCGGCACTACCTTAACGCCTAGTCTAGCTAGCTTTAACATGTTTTCCAGGTGGATGGCACTGAGGGGTGTCTCCCTAGGAACTATGACTAAAGGGCGACCTTCCTTCAGGATAACATCTGCGGCCCGCTCCAAAAGGTCCCTACTTTGCCCAACGGCTAAGGCAGCTACCTTTGCCATGCTACCTGGGATAACCATCATGCCCATGGTGCGGAAGGAGCCACTTGCTATCGGTGCACCCACATACCAGTGAGGGTAAAACACCACCCTAGGCTGATATGAACCGGGCTCTAGGTGAAGCCATTCTTCAAGCAATCCAGTAATCTCGCCCTCTTTGTTGGGTAAACCCAAGCCCCGCTCATCCCTGATTATCTCTTGACCAGTCCTAGAGGATGTTACGATGAGGTCTCCTACCCAGTCACGTAGATGGAAAAATACCCGTTCTGTGTAGATGGCACCACTTGCGCCACTGATACCCACCACTAATCTCGGCTTTTGTGCCATGTTCCATTCATCCTCTCTACATAGCTAGTCATATGCCTGATCCTGTCATCAGTCAAGTCCATTGTATCGGTAGCAAAGCGGTGCACCTACCTAAAAGCCGCCCCGGGGGACGGCTTTTCCGGACGTTCTTGCGAACCACAAGGAACTACTCACCAGCCAGCAAAGAGATGGCATCGGCAAAGATAGCTGTATTACGAACTAGTTCCGTGACTGTGGTAAACTCATCTTCCCTATGGACATTACGTTGCTCACCGGGCATTGTGGATCCAAAAGCTACAGCGTTATCAAAGGCTCTGGCATAGGTACCCCCACCAATGCTTAAAGGCCGTGCCTTTTCACCGGTATGCTTTTCATAGACTTTTAAGAGCTGCTGTACCAAAAAGCTATCCTCTGGCACATGTAATGGTCGATTGCTATGCCCCTGGGTCAGGGCAAAGCCATAGCTTGTACCCGCTTTTTCTATTGGGTCAAGGATCTCTGTAAGTGCCTTTGTGACAGGGTAGCGAATATCGAAGGCTACCTTAACTTCACCGTCTGTATACCCTAGGGTGCCAACATTTAAGGTAAGTTCCCCTGATACAGTATCTTGGTAATCTATACCCAACGACTTGCCATTGGTTTCCAGCCCCACATGACTACTAAGGAAACCAACTACCTGGGTGATAGCTTGGGAATCGAAGGCAAAGCCCGCATCCAATACCCCTTCTAGTGCTTTGATCATATGGGATACAGCATTAACCCCTGCCGCCGGAGTAGAGCCATGGCCCGCAAGGCCCTCCACAGTCAAGGTCAATTCCCCAGCTTCTATGGTCGCATCAACTTTAGGATAAGGATCTTGCTCCAAACCCCGGGCGATAGTGGCAGCTTTCTCCAAAGCTACCGTATCGCCGGCTAGCTTGCAGACGCATATTCGGGGAATCATGTTCGCCCTGTGCCCACCCTCCAACTGTAAAACCCGTAGCAATTGGGAATCGGCCGAAGATCTGCTAGGAGCTCCGCCATGGGTCAAGTGCACATGTACTATTCCCTTTTCCACATTAATCACAGGATACATAGCATCGGGCACAAAAGCCATTGTGGGCTTCTCTTCGTGGAGGCGGTAGTAGTTAATTCCCCGCCAGCCTGACTCCTCGTTTGTTCCGAAGATCAAGCGCACCCGTCGTTTGAGGGGGACACCAGCCTCGGCCACAGCCTTTAAGGCATAGATGGCACTGATGGTGGGGCCTTTGTTATCACTGGTGCCCCGACCGAAGATCTGATCACCCTCTAAAGTAGCGCTAAATGGCGGCTTAGTCCACCCCTCGCCTGCCGGGACTACATCTAAATGGCAGAGTATGCCAACCATTTCTTCACCACTACCATACTCAGCATATCCAGCGTAGCCGTCTACATTCTTTATGCGAAAACCCAGTTCTTTACAGAGATCTAAAGTATAGACTAAGGCCCGATTGACATCCTTCCCCATGGGCATCCCCTCTTGAGGTTCACCCTCGATACTGGGAATACTGACTAATCCTTTAGTCTTTTCGATGATCTCGTCCCTATATCCGTTGGCCAAAATTGAAAAATCCATATGTTCTCCTTTCCCCGAGGCCCTCATTCTTGGTACACTATCTTGCTCCTGTCGCTTCTCTTATGCTAGCGACCAAAACTCAATCGACAGAACGATCCCTACGGGCTACCATCTTCTCCTTGTCAATGACAAAATCGGAGAATACCGTTGGGACTGCCTCCTGCAAAAGCTCTAGCATCTGCAAACAGATAGTGCGAATCTCCCATTGAGCATGGACTTCACAGCGGACACTGAAAATGTGACGCCATTCCCGTAGGTTAGCTGAGATAACAATCTCACTGGTCACCGCATTAGGGAGTATGAAACGGGCATCTTCCTTTGGTACACCCAGTTCCTGTAATTCACCATAGGCCCTTTTGATCTCTTCCATCAGCTCTACATAACGTCTATGGGCCGCCGAATTTGCCATGACTGTCTCTGGTTCCACGTAGTCGAAAGATGCTTCTGACACATATCTTTGCGACTGCTGGGAGTATGAAGCTAGTCTGTGCCGCACAATTTGATGGGTAAAGGCCCGAGATCCACCCTTAATACGAAAAGTTGCGTAAGCATGCTCTAGAACTGATAAATGACCATGACGTAGTAACATGCGAATGAAGCGCTCCTCGCTACCACGCTGGCTACGATCATGGGATAGATAGCATGTCCTGCCCGCAAGCTCGATAAGCTGCTCAGCATCGGGCGTTACGGCCAAAAGTTCGACTTCTACCACTTACTCTTCCTCCTTCCCCAAGGCATATACCTTTATATAGCCTTTTGCATTCCTCCATGCTTTATGTTATTCCACATCACCTAAGCACTTCCTACGTCGAGTTTGGTGACAAGCAAAAAGCGCAGTCAGTAGCTTCAGACTACCCACTGCGCCCGATTAACCAAAACACTTTTTCTAGTTTGCCGGCATCAACGAAAGTCCTGACACCCGGGCATCCCGCATAACCTCAACATAAAACTCTGTCCCCATGGTAATCGTCACATCTTTGCCTTTAATAAAGTACGCCCCGGCTAATCCAATGGGACCTAAGAGGATGACACCGGCCATACCGGCACCTGCCGCGAGTTCCAGGGACTTATTTTTCTCCGTAGCTTTCTCGTTCATGACCAAAGAGACACCGGTGCCATCAATGGCAGCCAAAGAACGGAAATCTACAATAAGTCGTCCATCGACACCTAACCGCTTGGCAGCTGTAACTTCCTGCACCCGTCCAACACCCTCGGTACCAGCGGGTACTACTAACCTATCTTTGATCATAACATCCTCTACAACTCGATAGCGAACCTTATCTCCTACCTTATTCCGTGCACTGTCGAGCTCCGTAAGTAGTTTAATCTTGACTAACGTTTCTTTGGGAACAGTAATCAGCTCTAGGTTCAGTTTTTCCGATGCCCAAACCATTCGCAAGAGGCTATCTGCCCGGGCAATCACCGAACCCCCTTGCAGAGCACCGTACATGTCGTTTTCTAGACGCTCTAGGCGAGTATATAGGGCATCTTCGGCACTAATCTCCTGATACACCATCCATTCTATTGCGTTGAGCTTAAGCTGCAAAGAATCAGGTGTACCGCTTCCAA
>JAAZMF010000100.1 GCA_012798955.1 Bacillota bacterium
CCGATGTGGCCATGCCTCCTAAGCAGCCCGTAGCTTCCACCAAGAGAACCCTAGCCCCTAGGCGAGCAGCACATATAGCTGCTGCAGACCCAGCGGGACCGCCCCCGGCAACAACTAGATCATACCCTTCTTCCATCAAGACGTCCCGGTCAAGCCTATATGTTTCCATTCCAGTGACACCTCTCTAGAAAAACCGCTAGTGATTCACCAGCACGGGCTGTTCACTAGCGGTTCTTAGTTTATATCTATACTGATCTTAGCTTAGGCCATTCTAATTCCACACCCTGCTTGACCAACACATCTTGAAAACCTGCAAGATGCTCCGGATCATCCCGAACCGCCCTGGGTTTAATACCTCTATCTAGTGAGTAGGCAGCCAGATAACCAGCCGCTTCACCGATATTCCACTCCACTGGATGCAGGCGATAGCAACCATTAGTTACATGAGTTACCCCTAGGTTTTTGCAGGCTGGGAGCAGATTCTCCATGCGCACAGGGAGTAAAGCCCCTAGAGGAATCTGAAAAGGCCAACTGCCTACATCGATGTAGTCAACACCATTCGTGCTAGGATGTAAGTCAATGCGATAGCACCCCACACCTACGGAATCAGAGAAGCGTTCTGCTCCCCGTTCTCCCCGGATCTCAGAAGCTACATGCTGCTCTAGAACGGTGAACTCCGCTTTTATCCGCCGGGATTCTCTTACATATGGATACTTAGCGAGGCCATCCTCGGTACCGACGACATCTTTCCTTAGTCGCAACTCAGGGTAGCCGATACCGCCATCAAATCTGGGAGCTTCTGTTTGCATCCAGTAGAGTAGCGATAGGCTCAAGTTTTTCGCAGCTACCCTATGTTTTTCAGCTTCCGCTTCTGACACATCACAGAGCGGTCCCAACCAGTAATCGTTTTGTGGCCAGTTAACTAGTGTGACACTAGTTTCAAATGCACCGGCAGCAAAGTTGTCCTTGTCCAGGATCTGCCTGTAATTCCAGAGGGAATGGCGGTTAGGCTCTTGAAATAGCGAATGGTAGTATGGTTTTAGCGTAATTGGATTACTTGTCACCCAGCTCAAGTGCTTATCTGGCCAGAAATCTGCTTGGTAGTCCCTCCAGAATTCATAGTCATCGGGCTTGGCAATGGTATTGTCGCTTCCGGGCATGTAATCCATGGCAAAACAGAAGGTGAAGGCCTGTTGATTATGGGGCTCAGCCGGCCCTGGGACTGCGTGGGGCTCCCCTGTGTCGTTCTGGGATTCAGCCCCCACAACATACTCGGTCCCAGACATGGGCAGCAGATCACCCAACTCTGTTGCATCCAGGAAATACGGAGCCTCTAGCGTAACATCGTTACCGGTAATCAGATTGCGGACTAGCACGCTTTCCACTCGATCCCCAACTACCTGACAGCTCACTGCCCTATGATTCAAGAGAAGCACGACGCGACCACTATGAATGTAAGGGGCTAGCATCTGATTGAGAACAGCCAAAGCCGCCCTAGGTTCGTGACACAATCTACTCACTCGCCCGTTACCCGGATTCAGCCTAGGATTACTTCGAGCCTCCGAGGTAATAGGAAAGTGTCGACGATAGTAGTCCCGCACCCCCTCTCGAAACTTCCGATAGTTCGCTGTGCACCCAAATTGCTCTATCCAAGGATGCTCATCCGGCGGGACCGCTTGGGAGGTTAGCTGACCCCCAATCCAGTCGGTCTCCTCAGTCAGAATAACCCTCTTCCCCAGGTGGGCCGCGGCCAGCGCTGCGGCGCAGCCCCCCACCCCACCTCCGATAACGGCTAAGTCTACCCTATATCCGGTCATGATTACCTCCTCAAGCTTGGGGCTTGAAATCCCCCAAAGTGGCTCCCTGCCTTACCAGCTCCCTTTGAATCGCGGCTATATCTGCATCCTTGGGCGCAACATTCACCTTAGCACACTGCCCCGCAGCGACCCCTGCTGCTTGGCCAATACCGAACACGATGGGCATTACTCTAATAGCTGAGTGAGCTTCATGGGTAGAAGAGATACAACGGCCACCTATCAAGAGATTGTCTATCCCCAACGGGACCAACGAACGGTAAGGAATATCATACCATTCTCCCCGTTTTAGGTGCCTGAGGACGGTTCCTTCACCATCAGGGTTGTGGATATCCACTGGGTAACTGCCACAGCCAATCACATCGGAGAATTTGCGGGCACTAAGCAGATCCTCATCGGTAAGTACGTACTGGCCCATCACGCGGCGGGATTCCCGCACACCCAACTGCGGTGCCGTCTGCTGCAGATAGGCATTCTCAAACCCAGGAATCTCGGCTATCAGCCAACGAGAGATCTGCCATGCTTGTCTTCTGCCCTCCACTTCGGCCCTTGTATAGGAGACAGGGTCTGTAGCATCATGCCTAATCACTCTGGTTTGGTTAAAGTGCACCACATTGGGTTGGGTAGCAAAGAATATGAGAATATCCTCCCTGGGGCATTGGATATCTCCCCGAGCCTTAGCTGCAACATAAGCGGCGGTCATCTCAGCCCGTGTAGGCATGTTCTCAATATCTACGTCTGCCATGCGGAAATTCAATGTCATGGGCTGGGCCAACCCGTCCTGCTTACGTCCTTTTTCAGTTGGAGCACCGGCAAAGAAAGCTAGATCACCATCACCTGTAGAATCCACAAACATCTTGGCAGTGAAATCCTTAAGACCATCTTTAGTAGCCACATGAATAGCTGTAATCTTATCATTCTCTACAGCACAACCAGTCAGGAAGCTATGGTAGAGTAAGTCTACACCACTATCTAGACAGAGACGTTCACTGACAATTTTGATTGCCTCTGCGTCGAAGGCCCAGTGGGTGCGGGGGTTACCATAGGCATTCATCTTCTCTAGACCTTCAATGATCTCTTGGAGGACACCGTGAATAATCTGGCGGTCACCGGCAAAGTAGGTCATGAAGGGGTTGACTAGCATGGCGGTGGCACCGCCGCCTAAGAATCCATAACGTTCGATTAGCAGGACCTTGGAGCCTGTGCGGGCGGCACCTACGGCAGCGGCAATTCCACCAGGGCCGCCACCACAAACGATTACATCATAGTTCATTTTCATAAAGATCCACTCCTATCCTTTTATTCCTGTCAATACGACGCCTTGGATGAAATATCGCTGAAAAAAGAAAAATAACAGCAGTACTGGTAAGGCCATAATCAATGACGCGGCCATCAGCAAATGAAACATTGGTAGTTGGCCGGGAATAGCCCGAAACGCATATAGGCCAAGGGCCAAGGTTCGCAACTTAGTGTCAGTGAGGTAGATCAAAGGACCTAGGAAATCATTCCAATTAGCCTGGAAGTTGAAAATGGCGATAACTGCCAAAGCAGGCTTAGACAGTGGCAACATCACCCGCCACCAAATCCCTATCTCAGTGCAGCCATCAATCCTCGCGGCATCAGCAAGATCCTCTGGTATGCTACGGAAAAACTGACGCAATAGGAAAATGTAGAAGGGCACTCCAAACCAAGCTGGAACGATGAGTGGCAAGAATGTATTCACCCACTTTAGCTTGGAGTACATGATATACAAAGGAATCATCTGCACGATATAGGGCATCATCATGGTACTTAGCATGACAACAAACAGGACATCCCTGCCAGGAAAGCGAATTCTAGCAAAACCATAGGCCACGAATGCGCTTGATACGATGGCACCCACGATGTTAAAGCCCACAATAGTTAATGTGTTCTGTAAGTACGACGCGAAAGGCAAAATAGTCATTGCTGTCTTGAAGTTAGACGGTTGAATGGGATTTGGAATCCACTTGGGAGGGTAAACCATTAACTGATCCACGGTCTTTAGTGCCGTTGATATCGTCCACAGCAAAGGAAAGACCATGATGGCAGACCCTAGCACCAGTAATGTATAGATAGCTCTCTTGGATTTGTTAGTTTTCCGC
>JAAZMF010000101.1 GCA_012798955.1 Bacillota bacterium
ATGGATTCAAGGGATTTGCCTCCCAAAGGCTAGTGGCAAGCCAGACAGTGGTCGGTGAAGCTGTGGTGAAAAACGGCTCACCGGAGCGCATCAAAGTGGTGGCCCTGCAAGATTTAGACGCCTTGATCGAAAAAGGTAGCACTGGTAATTGGCAAATGGAAATGAAGCTAAGACCAGATCTAAATGCTCCCTTGGCCGCGGGCGAAGTGATTGGTCATTTGATTGCTACTGCTGATGGTATGCAATTGGGGCAGGTCCCTGTGGCCATGCAGGAGAACGTGAAAGTGGCCAACGGGTTTGTAAAAACCTGGAGATGGCTTAGAGATCTAGCTCGCTCACTCATCAAGACTGAGTCGGCGGGATAGTAGTCATAGAGGGAGTTATTATTGATGGGACGACTCACGGTTGCGGCCCCGGCAAAAATCAACCTTGCTTTGGAAGTTGGCGGGGTAAGGCCGGATGGCTACCATGATATTCACTCAGTGATGCAGTCTCTAGATTTAAGAGACACCGTCATCTTGGAAGATCGGCCGGCAGGCGTTTCCCTAAACTGTGTGTCGGTAGACCCCTTAGAACAGGGCGCCCTGGCACATATGGGCTCCCTACGAGGGCATATGCCCCCGAGTGATTGCCGTAATATAGTGTGGCAGGCAGCAAAGCTACTTATGGAGGCGACTGGCACAGAACGGGGACTACACATTACCCTTCGAAAAGCGATTCCGCTGTCTGCCGGTTTAGGTGGGGGAAGTTCTGATGCGGCCGCTGTGCTAAGGGGTCTGAACGAACTCTGGCAACTGGGCCTATCTATGGAGGAACTAATGGATGTCGGTGGGGAGATCGGAGCGGATGTACCTTTTTGTGTAATGGGTGGTAGCGCTGAAGTTCGGGGTATTGGTGAAATTGTGACCCCTTTACCGACGACACCGCCGTGGTTTGTGATTTTGATTAATCCTCCTATGGGTGTATCGACCGCCGCTTGTTATAGGGAATATGACAACCTAGCTCAGCCGATTAGTGTTAATGTGGATGGCGTGATGGAGGCTTTGACCGCCGGGGATATGAGACAAATATCCAAGTGCCTTGGCAACTCCTTAGAGGCCGTTACTTTTAAGCAACTACCTTTGGTGGCTACGCTGAAGGATGTTTTGTTAGAATGTGGTTGTATAGGTGCTTTGATGACCGGTAGCGGACCGACTGTCTTCGGATTAGCCAATAGCCAAGAACATGCCCGTGGGATCATGTTGAAATTGGACTCTGCATTAAGGCAGGAGCTTTCAGGGGAAATGCCTAACGTGTATCTAACTAGATTTTGGGCGAATGATACTTGCTGTGTTCCTAGTTGACATCTGCTAGAATAGTAGAAAGGAGCGCTTTTGGCAATGCAGAAACGCTTAATGCCTATAGAATTGGATAATTATAAACCTCTGCGGGACATTGTCTTTGAGACGCTTAGAGAGGCGATCATTGCGGGCCAGCTGCGCCCCGGTGAACGCCTTATGGAAGTGCAGATTGCTGAGGAGCTTGGTGTCAGTCGTACTCCTGTGCGAGAGGCTATTCGTAAATTGGAGTTAGAGGGATTTGTGGTGATGGTGCCTCGCAAGGGTGCCTATGTGGCCGGCATCTCCATTAAGGATATTACGGATGTTTTTGAGATTCGGAGAGCCCTAGAAGGGCTTGCGGCGGAGTTAGCCGCGGAGCGCATGACTGAAGAAGAGCTAGATGAACTAGAGGGCATCATGGCTAGCACTGCCGAGACGGCAGAGCAGCTTGATGTAGTATCAGCTGTGGATATGGATACTGGATTTCACCAAGTGCTCTATGAAGCTAGCCGCAATGAGAGATTAAGTGGAATGTTATATCATTTGCGGGAGCAGATCCACAGATTTAGGACTCAATCCTTAGGTAGGCCCGGACGTTTAGAGCGAGCTGTGGTTGAGCATAGAGGTATTGTGGAGGCCTTGCGTGGTCGTGATTCGGATATGGCCCGACAGTTGGCAGAACAGCATATCGATAATGCCGAAAGCGAATTACTGGACGTGTTTCAAGAAGAAGACCTAAAAGAGGAAGAAGGATCATGATCCAGGTAGATGCAGTGGTGTTAGCCGGTGCGAGAAATACCGGGCGATTGCGGGAAATGGATGAAAGCTTCTATGAGGCCAGCATTGAGATAGCTGGGCGCCCCATGGTTTACTATGTGTTAGATGCTTTGGCAGCAGTTCCCGAAATACGGCGAATTATGGTTGTAGCCCCACCGGGAGCGTTTCCCTATGATCAAGGCAGTTGGCAGGGCAAAGTATCTTTTACTAGGGCAGGGGAAAGTCTACTAGACAATATTCGCAGGGGAATCGATGCCCTTGACACTGGTGAGAAAGTGTTAGTTGTCACATCCGATATTCCGCTGATCAATCCTGGGGCAGTATCCGATTTTATCTTGCGTTGCCAGGGGCGGGAAGCAGATATTTACTACCCTATCATCAGCCGGGATGTCAATGACCATGAGTTTCCTGGTGTTAAGCGCACGTATTTTCGTCTGCGGGAGGGCGTGTTCACCGGAGGTAATATGGCTTTAGTTTCACCTTCGGTTTTCCAGGCTTACCAGCCCATGATTGAACACGCGATTTCCATGCGCAAAAATCCTTGGAAGCTCAGTCGGCTTTTGGGGTTAAGATTTATTGTTAAATTCATGTTCAAGCAGTTGAGTATTGGCGAAATAGAATCTCGTGTGGAAGATATACTGCAGTTTAGGGGTGTTGGAGTGATTTCACCGTATCCCCAAGTGGGTATTGACGTAGACAAACCAAGTGATCTACAGCTTGCCCGCCAGATGCTAGAAGCTATGGACAGCCACAGTGAAGACTCTATGAAGTGTACAGATTTACCTTACCATTGAGGAGATCTTCCACAGAGGCTCTTTTGAGTATATTGGATGCTTGACACTGGAACTTGCCGTGCTGGCTACCCATGTGGAGTCAGCTTTACCAGCAAACAACTAGCATAACCACCTCCCGAAGGTATCAAACTAACGTTGAACCAGATAGGAGGTGAAATCATGGGTACTGGTCAGAAGAAGAACCAGCTAATGGTGACGAATGCATATAACGCAATGGAGCAGTTTAAGTATGAAACGGCCAACGAGCTTGGTATCCAGGTACCCGACGGTGGGTATTGGGGTCATGTGACCTCTCGGGACTGTGGAGCCGTTGGCGGTAACATGGTACGGAAAATGATTGCAGCAGCAGAGCAGGCCCTGATTGATCAGGCAGCCTCCAATGCACCAAAGAACTTCTAAGTACACAGTATCAGTTTGATTTTAACGGCCCGCCTTTTGGCGGGCTTTATGGTATTTGCTAGGTTTCGGCAGGACTCTAGTCAAGCATTCCCGAAATCCTCATTTGGAGCTTTGCTCACTTTTGTGAAAACAAAGCCGCTGACTGCGGTGGGAGGAGACGAATATGTCAGTAGCTGCAATAGTCCTGGCCGCCGGGAAAGGTACCCGCATGAAATCCGCCATTCCCAAAATACTACACCCTATCTGTGGGCTACCTATGGTGGAGCATGTGGTCAACAACCTGCGGGCAGCGGGGATACAGCAGATTATCGTTGTTGTGGGACCCGACGGACTAGATATTGACTTAGGTTCTGATGTCAAATACGTGACTCAAGAGGAACAATTAGGGACAGGTCATGCTGTCATGCAAGCCGAAAAAGTAATGGAAGGATACACTGGGCAGGTGCTGGTGATTACCGGGGACGCTCCTTTGTATCGCTGGGAGACTTTGCGGGCTTTGGTTGATTATCACCTGGAAGGTGGGGCCTTGGCTACAGTACTAACAGTGGATGTTCATGACCCAACAGGCTATGGGCGGATTATTCGGGACGTCCACGGAGACCTGGAGAGAGTTGTTGAACAAAGGGATGCCACTCCCACCGAGGCGCTAGTAAAAGAGATCAATAGTGGAACCTTTGTATTTGCCAGTGCCCCTCTTTTTGAAGCACTACGTTGTATAAGACCGCAGAACGTGCAACATGAATATTACCTTCCCGATGTGCTCACCATTCTGAAAGAGATGTCCAATGGTAAAGTACAGATCTTTAAGCATCGTGATCCGGAAGAGGCCTTAGGAATCAACAATCGGGTCCAATTGGCCGAGGCTGAACAGATCTTGCGTGATCGAGTGCGGGAAGCGTGGATGCGGGCAGGTGTCACTATGATGGATCCGGCAACTATCTACATAGATGCCACCGCGCAGCTCGCGCCGGATGTGGTGCTTATGCCATTTACTTTTATTGAGGGGAATACTACTATTGCCAGTGGATCGGTGATCGGGCCTTTCACCCGGTTGCAGGATGTCACGGTAGGGGAAAATGTTACTGTGAGTCAGGCAACGGTGATTGATAGCATTCTAGAGTCCCAATGTGACGTAGGGCCTTATAGCTATATTAGACCTGGCTGCCATGTAGGCTCCGGAGCGAAGGTGGGGGGGTTTTGCGAAATCAAGAACACAACGATTGGATGTAATAGTAAAGTCCCCCACCTAAGCTACATTGGAGATACCCATATGGGCAGTAATGTAAATATTGGGGCCGGTACTATCACATGCAATTTCGATGGGACTACAAAACACCATACCACGATCCAGGATAAGGCTTTTGTGGGTAGTAACTGTAACTTAGTGGCTCCTGTGGAAGTTGGTGCCGGTGCTTACATCGCCGCGGGGTCGACCATTACAGGTGACGTTCCCTCCGGTGCTCTAGCGGTGGCACGGGGTAGACAAAGGAATATTCCCGATTGGGCAACTAGGTGGGGCAAAAAGCGGCTTATCGAAGAGGAATCATGATTCCATTCTCGAATATTCCCCAAGGCGCTTTCAATACACCTTAGAACAGGAAGTGACAGGTTTGGCCATTAGGCATAATTATAAAAAGCTTAAGATATTTACTGGGAATGCCAATCCGAAGTTAGCTCAAGATATAGCTAGGTATCTTGGCACTACAGTAGGTCAGTCGGAGATTAGTCGATTTAAGGATGGGGAGATCAATATCCGTATTGGGGAGACAGTGCGGGGTGCCGATGTCTTTGTGGTACAGCCTACCTCAGCCCCTACTGACACTCACCTAGTGGAGCTCTTAATCATGATTGATGCCTTCAAGCGAGCATCTGCCAAGGAAGTTGCTGCCGTAATCCCCTACTATGGATATGCTCGGCAAGACCGAAAGACTCAGCCTAGAGATCCAATTAGTGCTAAGTTAGTTGCAAACATCCTGACCGCCGCTGGTGCTGATCGTGTGCTTACCATGGATTTACATGCAGGCCAAATTCAAGGTTTCTTTGATATACCGGTGGACAATCTTAGGGGAATGCCCATTTTAGCCAATTATTTCCAGGAAAAGGGACTCGATGATCTTGTGGTGGTGTCCCCTGACGTTGGTGGAGTGTCCCGGGCCCGGGAGTTTGCTAATCGACTTGATTGCACCCTTGCCATAGTGGACAAACGTAGGCCGGCACCTAACGTGGCGGAAGCAACCAATGTTATCGGAGATATCGAGGGTAAGACTGCGATTATTATCGATGATATAATTGATACGGCTGGTACTATCTGTGAGGCAGTGAGGGTACTTCTTGATCGAGGGGCCAAGGAAGTATATGCCTGTTGCAGTCATCCAGTACTATCTCCACCGGCTACAGAGCGTCTGGCCGCATCCCCTGTCAAGGAAGTAGTAGTAACTAATAGTATTCCCTTACCAGCGGAAAAGCAATTAGATAAGATGAAAGTTTTGTCAGTGGCACCTCTTTTTGGTGAGGCCATTCGGAGGATCTTTGAAGAGCTGTCGGTGAGCAAACTGTTTGACTAAAGACGGCTAGCCCGTCCCCATTGAGCTATGGGGTTTGTTGACCGGTTTCGGCGTCAATGGTATAATATTATAGCTAAAGGTGGGTGTTTACCCACCTATTTAGAGTGTTGTTGGTAATTTAAGGGAGGACACAACGTATGGGACAGTTCCAGTTGGCAGCCGAGCTCCGGGATGAAACGGGCAAGGGGGCCAACCGCCGATTGCGTCGTTCGGGATATATTCCTGGTGTTATCTACGGATCTGGTAACGAGAACCAGAATCTCCAGGTAGACGAGGGTCTTGTTGCTCGGCTATTGCGGGAGGGCGGAGGCAATAGGTTAATCACCTTAAAACTGGACGGCGAAGACAGAGCCGTTCTAATTCAGGAGTTGCAGGAGCATCCTGTGAGGGGCACTCCGCTACACATTGATTTTTTGGAAGTGCGTTTGGATGAGGTCGTCAATGTTACGGTGCCGATTCATATCATAGGAGAGGCTGAACGCACGCAGGATGGTGGGGTAGTTGCTCCAGCGCTATGGGAGGTAGAGATCTCTTGCCTACCCATGGATATTCCCGATGGCCTGGAGATAGATATCTCTGGACTATTGGTGGGTGAATCCCTCCAGGTAAAGGATCTTGAGCTTGTGCCGGGCATAACTTTGTTGACTGATCCTGAGGAAACCGTTGTCTCGGTGGTACAGCCCATGGAGCTTGAGGAAGAGGACACCGAGGAAGAAGACGTTGACGAAGCTGAAGATGCTGTTGACGGTGACGACGATGAGGCGGAAGAGACTGAAGAGGCGGATGAATAGGTCTACCCTTTGGATAGAGCCTAAGGTCTTTATCCGGCCTGCCTGGAATGCCAGGATATTTTATGCGAATGCGTGGCGGGTTAGGGGCTGCGCATTTTTGCTTTGTGGAGAAGGTAACATCCTATGAAGGCGATTATCGGTTTGGGGAATCCAGGTGTCACCTATGCCCATAACAGACACAATGTGGGCTACATGGTATTGGATCGCTTGGCAGCGCGCTGGCATGTTAGAGACTGGTTTAATCGTTATCAAGCTCGCACAAGTAGAGCTGATGTGGTGAACCAATCTGTTATTCTGGCTAAACCCCAGACTTACATGAATAACAGTGGCAGATCGGTCAAGTCTTTGGTTGCCGCATATGATATTGATGCCAGCGATGTTCTCTTAGTTTACGATGATTTGGATCTAGCGGTGGGACAGCTCCGTTTGCGCCGTAAAGGCAGTGCCGGTGGCCACAAAGGGGTGCTTTCCGTAATCACCCACCTTGGCGTAGATGACTGTCATCGATTGCGCCTGGGGATCGGTAGTCCACCTCCGGGAGTAACGGTGGTGGATTATGTATTAGGTGATTTTGCTTCCAAAGAGTGGGAGATTATGCATGATGTTATAGACCTAGCCGTTTCCGCCATAGAAATGTGGGTAAAGGATGGGGTAGATGCGGCCATGGCGCAATTCAACGGGACTTTTATAGGTAATGGCGGGATACATGCATAAACAACCTCTTTCTAGCCTAACTTACTATTAGGTTAGGGAGCTATCCCCATAGGGAGC
>JAAZMF010000102.1 GCA_012798955.1 Bacillota bacterium
AGTGCCCGTGTTTCACTGTGCAATTTCATCAAGTTAACTACCCCAAATTGGGCTGGCTCCGCACCCAGGAATACGTTCTCTGCGATGGTCATTTGTTTGATGAGGGCCAGCTCCTGATGGATGATCCGAATGCCCTTGGCCTCCGAATCTCTAATACCGCCGAGGCGCAGCGGCTCTCCCCGAAAAGCCATTTCTCCTTCATAGGTTCCATAGGGGTATGTACCACTCAAAATCTTCATGAGAGTAGATTTACCAGCCCCATTTTCACCACAAAGCCCGTGGATTTCCCCTTCCCTAACAATCATCGAAACGTTATCTAGGGCCCTTGTACCGGGGAAGTCCTTGGTCACATTGCGAAACTCAAGTAGGGTATCACAAGGTGTCTGATCAATTGCTGGCATTTACCTCCCCCATTCCTACTAATACTAGTCTTGTACCATCGGTATCAAACAGGGGTCGCGCCCCTGTGAGTACATGCTTGCAGGTGGCGCGACTCCAATTGGTCTATTTGATTTACTCGGGCCACTGGTCCTTGGGAATGTTCCGATACACATCCTCAAGGCTGTGGAACCCTCCTTGTACGATAACTTCATAGAGGTTGTCTTTGGTCACCGGTATAACATCCACAAAAATAGCCTCTTGCTCAACACCCTTAGATTCATTGACATACTTGCCATTGATGCCCTCCGGGCGCTTGCCCCGGGCTAGCTCCACTGCCGCCTCCATGGCTGTATCGGCCAACACGCGTACATCCTTAAATACCGTCACAGCCTGGGTACCTTCGGCTACCCTCTGGCAAGCAACTAGATCGGCATCCTGTCCACAGGTAGGCACTTTACCGGCTAGGCCCTGCTCCTGTAGGGCCTGGACAGCGCCACCGGCCGTTCCATCATTGGCGCAAACAACCGCGTCAATCTGATTGGAATGAGCAGTCAAAGCATTCTCCACGTGCTTGAGTGCTTCCTCTGGGCTCCAAATATCACACCACTGCTCACCGAGGAGCTCGATATCGCCGCTATCGATCAAGGGCTGTAATACCTCGAACTGCCCCTTGCGAATCAGATAGGCGTTATCATCGGTTGGCGAGCCGCCGATCCAAAAGTATCTGCCTTTAGGCACCTGATCGACAACAGCTTGGGCCATCTCCCGACCAACTCTAACACTATCAAAGGAAACATAGATTGCTCCGGGATGGTAAATGGCTACATCATACGCTAAAGACGGAATCCCCTCTTCCAAGGCCATCTCAACGCCACTGGCCGCTACATCGCTGTTTCTGGCAATGATGATTAGAGCATCCACACCTCGGGCGATCATATTTTCGATCTGGGAGTTCTGCACGAACTCATCGTTGTTGGCATCGGTGAAGATCGTCTCCACACCTAGTTCCTTAGCCTTATCTTCTAGCAAGATTCGCTCCCGGGCCCAACGCTCCTCAGAAAGGCTACGAATGGAAACGCCAATGGTGGTCTTATCCGCAGCAAGGGCAGGTATTACATTGGTGAAAGCAAGGGACAGCAAAAGGGCCATTAACAAACTAGTCATCAGTTTTCGGCTTCTCATCTGTGTTCCTCCCCATTTTGAGTGTAATATCTGTCTAGATCCCGCAAAGTAACGCTACTACCATCACCTGCAAGCCTCACTCCCTTTCCAAAAGACTTAGCTGAATGATTGGTTTGCAGTCAGTCCGCCACCCTTATGTATGGGCACGCCGAATAGACAGGATCTGCCTGCATACCTTCACTCAGCCTGCGCCAGTAAGTTCGTCGAGTTCATCGGTCAATATCTAGTGACGCAACATTTGGCTGTACAATTGCTGTAATTCTCTATTGCCCTTTATTTTCCTTTAATCGAGGGCGATGTCAGCATAGTCGCGTTTTTGTTGACATGAAAAGGCGTAGGGCAACTGCATTGCTACCCTACGCCACATTATCACAACTATAACCTTGACCTGCAGATCCACGCTTATCTAGCAATCTATCATTGCGCCCTGGCCGAGACAGTGATGGCAAGTGTATCAACATAGGAGCCCATCTCCACGTCCCACCAGTTCCAGCGCTCACCGAAATCACTTGAAAAACTCACCTCAAGCCTAAATGGGATCTCGCCTTCAAAATTATAATCTCTGGAATCAGTCTGAGTCCCGGCAACACTAAGCTCAGGCCGGTCAGAAGCCCCCCGGTATAGACTCCACCCGATCCCCTCATTCAGGGGACTTAGGTCCC
>JAAZMF010000103.1 GCA_012798955.1 Bacillota bacterium
ATAGGGGTGATCTTGTAATGAAAACCAGTCAGGCAAGTAAAGGGCTGAAGGCGGCCCAACAGGCGAATACTACTTTAAGTGTTCGGGCGTTTCGCCCCGCCATCTTAATGCTCTTGGTATACGTGATACTTTGGATTTGGTGGCCTAGTCTTGCTAACCGCTCTGTGCAAGCATTTGGATTCTCCCTACGGGAAGTCATGATGATTATGCCTGGAATCTCCATCATCATGGGTCTTTTCGAAGTTTGGGTGCCCAAACACATGGTGGAGACCCACATGGGGAGTGGCTCAGGACTAAAGGGCTATATCCTCGCCTTCATCTTCGGTACAGCCCCCACGGGGCCACTCTATGGCGCATTTCCTGTGGCCCGGGGTCTTTTTGAAAAAGGTGCTAGCGTGGGGGCAGTGACTGTGTTTTTGGGGGCGTGGGGCTCAGCAAAGATACCACAACTTATGATGGAAGCGAAATTCATGGGTATGGCATTTACCATCACACGGTTTACGTTAACGGCTCTAGGCGTTGCCCTTATGGGCCTGATGGCTAATCGCTTAGTGGATCCCCAAGAGATCCTTGGCACAGGCAGTGCTGAGCTTGAGTAAGCGATGATTCAGTTGCCCTTCGACAGCAAAAAAAGGTCACCTAGGCTAGCTAGATGTTCAGCTTGGTTTGGCTTTTTCTATGGGGATGTAGCAGGATTTAGGGGTTTTGCAGGGAACCTTCCTCAAGTACCAACTCGGCACAAGCAATGGTAGGGCAAGGAGGCATGGCCATGTTTTTGAGAGAAGGGCCGAAAAAGCACTTATATTATCTGCTACTTGTTGTAGGTTTGATTTGTACACTGGGCCAAGCGGCCCAAGCTAGCGACTTAGTTGTGCATTTTATCGATGTGGGCCAGGGTGACTCTATTTTAATCCAGACACCTACGGGAGCTACTGTTTTGGTGGATGCCGGAGATACCAAGGCGGGTAGGCAAGTTGTTGTGCCATATCTAAGAAAGCTTGGGATCCAGCATTTGGATATGGTGGTGATGACCCATCCCCATTTCGATCATATAGGTGGGCTGATTCCAGTCATAGAGGCATATTCAGTGGGGCAGGTACTAGCCGATGGTCAAATCCATACTACCCGAACCTATGAAGATCTGTTGCGACTGATTTTGGAAAAGGAGATTCCCTTTAAGCTAGCCCGGGCCGGTGGTGAACTGACTATTTCAGGATTGGATGAAGCTTTGGTACTTAACCCCAAGGAGCCACTACTTAAGGGGTTAAATAATAACTCTGTTGTGCTTTGGCTTCGCTATGGCCAAGTTGCCTTCCTACTCACCGGGGATATTGAAGCAGAGGCCGAAGAGCGGATGTGTACCCAGGGTAAGCTTCCCCAAGCTGAGATCTTGAAAGTAGCCCATCATGGCAGCAGCACTAGTACAACATCGACTTTTCTGTGGGCGGCAAGCCCAAAGGAAGCCATCATTTCCCTAGGTGCCGGTAATACGTATAACCATCCCCATGCCGAAACATTGCGAAGTTTAGACAAGGCAAAGGCTAAGGTGCGGAGAACCGATCTAGCGGGCACTATTATTGTGATCAGTGACGGTCTATCATATCGTGTAGTCGGCGAACGGGAAACCCTTCCTTAAGCTGTGTGGCATACATGTGTAAAGAGTGAGGAGTGGTGGGGTGTGTCAAAACTCAAAATCCAGGCCACCATCGATCGGTTGGAGGAAGACCAAGCTGTGTTGTTACTTGTCACCCCCCACGGGGAAGTGTCGGTTAATTGGCCTGTAGCTTTACTTCCTCAAGGGGTTGGTGAGGGGAGCAAGCTGGATTTTCTGATTAACGAGAACCGGCAAGCAGAAGCTGAGGCTCGGCAAAGGGTGTCAGATCTTCTGGACAAACTTACGGGAGGCTCCGGCTGAGTATTCGATTGTAATCATAGACAGTCGCCACAGGGAGCGTTTTCAGCGTTTCTGCTGAGTATAATCTTGTATCCATTGACGTAGAGAGCCGGGTTAAATCCCGGCCCTTTTATCGTGAGTATGGGCATTAGTCGCTTTTCACCCTAGTGGGCATCTGAACTTCGCTCTTTGCCTGCAGCAGTGTCAGAAGATCTTCGATCTCGCTTTGGACTCGTCGGGTCTCCTTCTCATCGAGATAGTATACTGGGGAGGGGCCGGAGATTGCACCGATAATGTCGCCTTCCTGGGCGCAGGCGAGTTTCCCATGGGCCACCTGAATTGGTTCACGCCCAGGCTGACGGGGTATCAGAATTGCTACGCTCTCTTCTATCTGGTCGACGGAATATGAGAGCCTTGGCATATCTGTAACGGGTCCTACCACGGGGCCGGGTTTGACAGAGGGCTCAAGTGGTTGCTTTGCATAACTCGATAAGGCTATACATAAGCCAATGATTAGCATCAACCAAGGGATGAAGTGATGATTAGTTGCTGGCTGCATAGTAGCCTCCTTTTTGGGAGGCATGGCTGGTGGAACGCATCCTGTAATCTCTAGGGTTCCCTATGGAGTGTGAGATTCCTTCCATATGGGCAACTAGCGGCGTTTGCGCTGGCAGCCACAGACACAATTGTGTACCTGTTCTAGCGTATTTTGCATCATAGACAGCCTGTTGTTCATCTCGTTGCACATCCTGTGCATGTCACACATCATGGCTTGGTTTTGCTGCATCATGTTGCCCATCATATTCCCTTGGTTGGCTTGCGTACCCATTTGAGCCAAACCCATTGGTTGGTGTTCATAGTGGCTAGAGCGTAGTTGGTACATTAGCTTTCACCTCCATCCATTGGGGGATAGTTCAATATATGTAACATTTGAAGCCTAGGTGTAGTAATCTAAGCTCCAAGGCCCAAAATGGGGGTGCTTTCCTAGGCACGGTATGGCATGCATTGCATGGATCGTATGGTGGTGGGCTACGGATGATTTGCGCTATGGGGAAAGTGGCTAGCTTTCCCCATGGGCTGTTGGTAGTTTTAGCTAACGGTCTGGGGCCACCAGCTTTGATTAGTCGGTGGCCTTCTCTACGGCAATCTGGTCGATTAGGGATTCTAGGTCCTCTTTGGTATATACGTATTGCTCTTGGCAAAAATGGCAAGTGAGCTCTGCCATTCCTTGCTCCAGAATGAGCTCCTCTAATTCTTTGGGGCCTAAGGCGATGAGGGTCGCTTCACCTCGTTTGCGGGAGCATGTGCAGGCAAAGCGGAGTGGCAAACGATGTAGAAACTTCGGCTCAAGATCTCCGATGGCTTCTTGGATAATGTCTTCAGGGGTGCCACCACCATCGATAATCCCACTTATGGGTGGCAGATCCTTTAGCATATGTTCTAGTATAATGGCGATACCTTCACTAGCCCCTGGCAAGAGCTGGAGGATAAGGCCTCCTGCTGCCCTTATGGAGTAATCTCGATCAACCAATACTCCCAGGGCGACAACAGATGGTGTTTGTTCAGACCGGGCGAAATAGCTAGCAAAATCCTCGGCGATCTCTCCACTGACCAATGGTACACTGCCGCTATATGGCTCCCCCAATCCCAAGTCTCGAATAACCCATAAATGGCCTTCGCCCACGGCTTCACGAATATTGAGCTTTCCTTGGGAGTTATTGGGCACTTGGGCGTGGGGGTTGGAGACATATCCCCTGAGATTCCCGTGGGCATCACCGTCAGCTACTATTTGCCCTAGGGGACCATCACCGACGATTTGCACGGTAACTCTATCCTTGTCCTTGAGCATAGCACCGAGCATGGCGGTGGCTGCCATGGTTCTGCCCAAGGCGGCGCTGGCCCAAGGTAGCATCTGGTGGCGGCGCCTCACCTCTTCTACTATGCCGGTGTTGACTACAGCCAAGGCCCGGATCTGGCCATTGGCCGCGGTCCCTTGGGCAACGTAATCTGTGTTGGTTTCAGTGCTGTTTTTAGCTCGTGGATTTTCCATAGCCTTACCCCTTTCTGCCCCTTATTGTACCATATGTGAGGGGCTAATAGACAAAGGTTAAATTTCCGTGAAATAATTCACCATCCCCTTGCTCTTCAAGATATAGCGTGGTATCATTTATTTGTGAAATAATGCACGAGCCATCGAAAAGAGGGTTAAGCATGCTCACCATTGCTGTATGTGTTGGTAGCTCCTGTCACATTAAAGGCTCATACCAAGTTATTTCCCGATTTCAGGCTTTGATTCGTCAATGGGAGCTACAAGACAAGGTGGAATTGAAGGGTGTTTTTTGTGTAGGTCATTGCACTGGCGCTGTGGCGGTGCAAATTGATGCCGGCCCAGTCATGTGCATAACTGCCAATGATGTGGATGAGGTATTTGACCAGCAAGTGCTACCTAAGGCGGGGGTGAGGTAGTGGGCGTTTTATCCACCTTAGAAGCTGAATGCAAAGATTGTTATAAGTGTGTCAGAGCTTGCCCTGTTAAAGCCATAAAAATCGATACCGGTCATGCTGAGATTTGGGAGGAGCGCTGTATACTTGATGGGCGGTGCATTAGTGTATGCCCCCAAAATGCTAAGCGGGTAAGAGATGATCTACCAAAAGTAAGGGCTCGGATAGCAGAAGGAGCAGTATTGGTGGCTAGTATCGCTCCATCATATGTGGCCGCCTTTGATGTACCTACACCGGGCCATTTAGTTGCCGCCCTGCACAAGCTGGGCTTTAAATATGTTACGGAGACAGCGGTTGGTGCTGAAGTTGTGGCCCATGCCCATAAAGCATGCCTTGTAGATCGAACAAAACCCATGATTACTAGCTCGTGCCCGGCGATAGTCAATTTGATCGAGCAACATTATCCTGGGGCCATTCCCTATCTAGCGCCCATTGTGTCGCCTATGATTGCCCATGGTCACATATTGCATCAGCAATACGGCCCTTCAGTTGAAGTGGTCTTTGTGGGCCCCTGTGTTGCCAAGAAGGCAGAGGCTGAAGAGGCCCAATTTGATGGGGTAATATCCCATGTGCTTACCTTTAAAGAGTTGGCGAAGTGGCTGGCAGAAGTGGAGATTGATCCAGGCAAGCTCACGCCAGAAGATTACAGTACCGATGATACCAACTGGGGCAGAAGTTTTCCTTTGGCAGGAGGGTTGCTCCGTACAGCTGGTTTAGATACAGATATTCTAGCCAACAGAATGGCGACAGTAGCCGGTATTGAGGAGAGTGAGTCGGTTATCAGGCAGTTGATTGCTGGAGTAGACCTGTCCCTAGACCTAATCGAAATGTTGGCCTGTGCGGGTGGATGTGTTGATGGTCCCTGCATGATCGGGCCTTGGCAAGGGCTTGCCCGCAGGCAGCGATTAATTTACCATGTGCGCACGGCAGGCCAAGGGCTATCGGATATCAAGGAGCCTTTTCCCTATCTTGACGATGATGGCCAGATACTGACCTGCTTGCGCCGGACCTACACAGATCGAAGGCTTAGGTTACCAGAGCCTTCCGAAGAAGAGCTACAGCAGATCTTGGCGGCCATTGGGAAGCGCACCCCGCAAGATGAGCTAAACTGTGGTGCTTGTGGTTACGATTCTTGCCGGGACAAGGCTCGAGCTGTTTATCAAGGGGTGGCGGAAAATGAAATGTGCATTCCCCACATGCGGGCCAAGGCGGAATCGCTAGCTAATGTGATAATCGAGACAACTCCCAATGGCATTGTTGTGGCAGATGAAGAGTTGTCCATATTGGCCATCAACCCCGCGGCAGAGGTCATGTTCGACTGCCAAGCCGAGGCATGCCTAAATCGGCCTTTAGATGAATTGATTGATACGCATAGCTTCAAGCAGGTGCTAAGAAACGGTCTACTCACTAAGGAAATTGCGGAATATCCTCGGCACAATCTGATAGTGCGCCAATATGTATTTGCACCGGAGAATCAGGATATTGTCATCGGCATCTTCACCGATATCACTGAAGATCAAGGTCGGCAAGATGAGTTGACTCGGCTTAAGGCCACGACCCTAGAGCGGACCCAGGATGTAATCAACCGGCAAATGCGGGTTGCCCAAGAGATTGCCGGACTCTTAGGCGAGACTACGGCCGAGACCAAGGTTTTACTATCACAGCTCATGGTGCTGATGCAGAATGGAGATGAGACGTCATGACCCAGGGGGCTTTAGCAATACCTTTGGTAGATTCTCCTTATGTGATCGAGACGGGCCTCGTCTCTTTGAACAAATATGGTGAGGAGCTTTGTGGAGATAACGTCTTTATTTCCTATAGAGATGATTCCGTGATTGTGGTTTTATCCGATGGGTTGGGTAGCGGAGTGAAGGCGAATATTTTGTCTACCTTAACTAGCAAGATCGCCGGCACCATGCTGGAGATGGGTGCTAGTCTGGATGAAGTTGTGGAGACGGTGGGGCAAACTCTGCCTGTTTGTAAGGTACGAGGCCTAGCCTATTCTACTTTTACCATCATACAAATTTTTCGCGATGGCAAGGTCTATATGGCAGAGTTTGATAACCCGTCTGTTTTCTATTTGCATCAAGGTAAGATTACCCCTTTGTCCCATCGAGAGCGATATATCGGTGATAACAAAGTCAAAGAAACGCGGTTTCGAGCGGAGGAAGGGGATTTTATAGTGGCTATTTCCGATGGTGTGGTCCATGCCGGGATCGGAGCTGTTTTGAATCTTGGTTGGCAGTGGCCAAATGTGGCTCGCTTTTTGGAGAAGGCCGTAGTTCAAGAGCGCAGTGCAGCCAATGTAGCCCGGCGTCTAGGTGACATCTGTCAGCATCTTTATGCTGGTAAGCCCGGAGATGACACCACCGTAGTAACTCTCTATATCCGCCATCCACGGCATTTGACTTTGGCAGTGGGTCCCCCCCGACGAAGACAAGACGATGCCAAATTGGCTCGGCTACTGGCAGAGGCACCGGGGAGAAAGGTGGTGTGTGGCGGTACCACCAGTAATATTATCGCCCGGGAGTGGCAGACCGATTTGGAGGTTGATCTGCGCTATTGTAGCCCCACGATACCGCCCTTAGGTCGTATACAGGGGGTTGATCTAGTGACAGAGGGGATTATCACTATATCTAGTGCTTTGGAAAGGCTAAAATCCCTAAGCCAGGGTAAGGGGATGGGCGAAGTCCTTACTAGCGAAGATGGGGCAAGCATGTTAGCCACGTTGCTATGGGAAAGTGATGAGATCGATTTCCTCGTAGGAGGAGCCATCAACCCAGCTCATCAAAATCCTGAGTTGCCTTTGGGTTTAGCTTTGAAGGAACAGGTGATCACCGAACTCACCCACTTGATGGAACAGGCGGGTAAGACAGTGACGGTCACCTCTTTTTAGGCCTTATTGTTAGGGAGCCCTTAGCTAGATCATATAGATTAGCTTGATATAAATCAGTTTTGAAGTTTTTATATAAAGATTTTTATGAGAAGAAAGG
The DNA here is from genome assembly GCA_012798955.1 of Bacillota bacterium. GTDB lineage: Bacteria > Bacillota > Limnochordia > DTU087 > DTU087 > JAAZMF01. The sequence continues at coordinate 7,390 of JAAZMF010000103.1, forward strand.
ATGATAGACGTGGCAAAAGCCCTACCAGTAGCAGATTTGGAAGATCGAGTGCAGCAGGAGCGGCAGTTCGCCAAGGTCAATGAAATCATTGCCCAGTATGAGAAAGAGGAATCGGCGTTAATTCCCATTCTTCAGAAGGTACAAGAGGAGTATCGTTATCTTCCTGAAGAGATATTAACCTATATTGCTACTGCGCTGGGCATATCTCCAGCCACAGTCTATGGTGTAGCAACATTTTATGCGCAGTTCTCCCTTGATCCTATGGGGGAATATATTGTTCGAGTTTGTGATGGTACAGCGTGTCATGTGCGTCGTTCTACTGCTGTTTTAGATGCTATCCGCAAGAAGGTTGGTTTGACCAAGGGTCAGAAAACCACCGATGATATGGGATTTACAGTGGAAACAGTCTCTTGTTTAGGAGCTTGCGGGTTGGCACCTGTAGTCACTATCAATGACGAAGTCTATGGCAATGTGACGCCGGAGGCAATTACTGAAATCCTAGACACTTTGCAGAAACGGGGAGGGGATGTAGTATGATCCAGACCGCGGCTATGCTGGAGACGCTACGGGGGGAGAAACAGGCTGCCCTGGAAAAAGAGAAGCAACGGGTGCTGATTTGTGCTGGTACAGGCTGTGTAGCCGGTGGCTCCCTAAGGGTATACGACGAGTTATGTAAGGTTGTGGCTAAGCAGGGTCTTACCACTACCGTGGATTTGGAAGCTGAAGAACATGGGGAAGGTGTGGCAATTAAAAAAAGCGGTTGCCACGGATTCTGTGAAAAGGGTCCACTCCTTAGAATCGAACCGGAAGGCGTTTTGTATGTGGGCGTGAAGCCAGAGGATGCCGAAGAGATTGCTACGGCACTGGCAAAGGGCGAGATCGTTGAACGTCTCTTATATAGAGAGCCCAATACAGACGAGGTTTTTGCCCGGGAAGAGGATATCCCCTTCTATCGGCAGCAGGAGCGCATTGCTCTCGCTGATTGTGGTGTGATTGATCCTGAGGATATTTGGGAGTATGTTGCAAGAGACGGCTACGGGGCAATGGCTAAGGCCCTTACAGAGATGGACCCCGAAGCAGTTTGTGAAGCCATTGTAGAGTCTGGGCTTAGGGGCCGGGGTGGTGGCGGATTCCCTGCGGGCCGCAAATGGGTACTCACTCGGCAGGCAGAAGGTGAGCAGAAGTATGTGATTTGTAATGGTGACGAGGGGGACCCCGGTGCATTTATGGATCGGAGTCTCATGGAAGGCGATCCCCATCGAGTTTTGGAGGGTATGATCATAGCCGGGTATGCCATCGGTGCTACCAAAGGCTATGTATATATGAGAGCTGAGTATCCCCTTGCTGTGCGGAGGATGCAGAAAGCCATTGACGATGCCAGAGCCCAAGGTCTTCTAGGCGATGACATTTTAGGTAGCGGTTTTGATTTCGATATCGTTATCAAAGAAGGGGCGGGAGCCTTTGTATGTGGCGAGGAAAGTGCTTTGATTGCCTCCATCGAAGGCAAGCGAGGGATGCCTCGGCCCAAACCCCCCTTTCCAGCCCAAAGTGGTCTTTGGGGATGTCCAACTTTGATCAATAATGTAGAGACCTTTGCCAACGTGCCTCCCATCGTCTTAAATGGTGCTAAATGGTTCCGGCAGTTAGGCTCTGCCGATAGCCCCGGTACTAAGACTTTCGCTATCACGGGAGAAGTTGCCAACACGGGCTTGATTGAGGTGCCCATGGGCAAGACCCTAAGGGAAATCGTCTTTGATATAGGTGGAGGGCTACGCAATAACGGTGAGTTCAAGGCTGTTCAAATCGGTGGACCATCTGGTGGCTGTCTGACAGCAGACCATCTGGATTTGCCCCTGGACTTTGACTCTTTACAGAGCGCGGGAGCGATGATTGGCTCCAGTGGCCTAGTGGTCATGGATCAGAACACTTGTATTGTAGAAGTGGCTAGGTTCTTTATGAATTTCACCCAAAATGAATCTTGTGGTAAATGTGTGCTCTGTAGGGAAGGTACTAGGCGCATGTTGGAGATATTGCAGAAGATTGTAGATGGTGAAGGTAAATTGTCTGATCTAGATTCATTGGAAGAGATTGGTGAAGCTGTTAAGGAAGGCTCACTTTGTGGCTTGGGCAAAACTGCGCCTAACCCTGTACTCACTACTATGCAGTATTTTAGAGACGAATATCTTGCCCACGTAGTAGAGCATCGTTGTCCTGCTGGGGTGTGTCAGGGGCTTAAGACTTACACGATCAACGCTGAGCTATGTAAGGGATGTAGCCGGTGTGCCCGAGTGTGTCCCGTGGGAGCCATATCTGGCAAGGTAAGAGAGCCTTATGTGATAGATCAGGAGACTTGCATCAAGTGTGGGGCATGTAAGGATTCCTGTCGCTTTGACGCCATAGAGGAGGTTGTTTAAATGGCCCAGACCATGATCATTGATGGCAAGTCCGTTGAGATTAATGGAGAGAAGAATATACTAGAAGTATGCCGTAAAGTCGGCATTGAACTACCTACCTTCTGCTATCATTCGGAGCTCTCCGTCTATGGTGCATGTCGTATGTGTTTAGTAGAGCTAGAGAATGGTCAGATTGTGGCCGGCTGCTCCACACCTGCCCAGGCTGGACAGGTGGTTAAGACCACCACACCCCGGGTGCAAAAAATCCGGAAGATGGCACTTGAGTTAATGCTAGCCAACCATGATCGGGATTGCACAACTTGTGAGAAAAGTGGTACCTGCAAATTGCAGGATTTAGCCCAGCGCTTTGGTGTGCGGGACGTACGCTTTGGCCAGCGAGATATCAAGGTGGATATTGACGACTCTAGCCTCGCCTTGATTAGAGATCCCAATAAATGCATCCTATGTGGTGACTGTGTCCGTATGTGCCAGGAAGTTCAGGGAATTGGGGTGTTGGATTTTGCCCATCGGGGCTCAAACATGACGGTAACCCCAGCCTTCGGCAAAACCATGGCAGAAGTCGATTGTGTAAATTGTGGTCAGTGTGCAGCTGTTTGCCCAACAGGGGCTCTGGTGGTAAAGTCTCAAACTGATCAGGTCTGGAAGGCACTTCACGATCCGACCAAAACAGTGATTATTCAAGTGGCACCGGCGGTGAGAGTAGCTGTAGGCGAGGTCTTTGGGCTAGAACCAGGCCAAAATACTTTAGGCAAGTTAACCGCGGCTTTGCGTCAAATGGGCTTTGATAAGGTCTTTGACACCAGCTTTGCTGCCGACTTGACAGTGATGGAAGAGGGCACAGAGTTTTTGGAGAGGCTACAGAAGGGCGAGAAGCTACCTCAGTTCACATCTTGCTGCCCGGCTTGGGTCAAATACACTGAGCAGTATCACCCCGAGCTATTGGAGAACCTATCCACGTGCCGCTCGCCTCAACAGATGTTCGGCTCCCTGGCCAAGAAATACTATGCCAAGGAACTAGGTGTTAGGCCGAAGGATCTAGTGGTAGTCAGTCTTATGCCGTGTACGGCCAAGAAATTCGAGGCTGCAAGGCCTGAGTTTACTACAGAAGAAGTGCCCGATGTAGATGTTGTGATCACTACCCAAGAGATTGTGCAGATGATTAGGGAAGCAGGGCTAGATTATGCCCACCTAGAGGACGATTCTCTAGACATGCCTTTCGGCTTTACCTCTGGGGGAGGCATTATCTTTGGCGTAACCGGTGGCGTTTCCGAGGCAGTGCTTAGGGCGGCTCACTACCTGCTCCTTGATGAGGAACTAGATCAAGTGAATTTCATGGAAGTGCGGGGTAACAAGGGTCTAAAAGCAGCCGAAATCGATGTCGGTGGTCAAAAGGTCAAACTGGCTATAGTCTATGGGTTAGCCAATGCCAAAGAACTTTTGCGGCAGATTCATAATGGTGAGGCTGAGTATCACTTGGTGGAGGTTATGGCTTGCCCTGGAGGCTGTGTGGGGGGAGCTGGCCAACCTGCAACTGATCCTGAGGTGCGTGGAGCTAGAACTCGGGGGATCTACACCGCCGATAAGGCGCAGCAGCTTCGGAAGTCTTATCAAAATCCGCTGGTAGAAGCTGTCTATGAAAAATGGCTAGATACACCCAATGGCGAAAAGGCCCATGCCGCCTTGCATACCACCTATGGGGAGCGCAGGCGTATCCATGGAGATAGTATTAGTCTAGGTGATAACCATACTGCCAAACAGCTAGAGGTGGCAGTGTGTGTGGGCACTAGCTGCTATATAAAGGGATCTTATGACTTGTTGCAGAATTTGGGCCAACGATTGCGGGAAGCCAAGCTCAATGATCGTGTCGATCTAAAGGCCACTTTCTGTTTTGAAAACTGCGGTGGAGGCATTAATGTAAAAGTTGGAGATACTCTTTACAGTGGCATGTCTCCTGCAAAGACGGAGTCTCTATTTGCCAAGATCGTAGAGGAACTAGAGAAGTAGAGGGCTTAGAAGAACTGTAAAGGTATCTATCGTAGGGCTGCCTAACCCCAGGGGCTAGGCAGCCTTCCCCAAAAGGCATATCTAGGTACCCTAGGGACATATCGAGAAGACATGAAGGGTGTCAGACTTTACGGTTAGATACCCTGGTAGGCGACGAGAATAGGAGGGATCTAAGCGTGGCAGGATTGATCTCCATCCCCAAACCTACATTGGAGAGGTTACCAGTGTATTACCGTGTCCTATTGCATTGCCAGGAGATTGGCCTTAAGTACATTTCCTCGGGGGATCTTGGCCTGCGGTCAGGGTTTGATCACGCCCAGGTGAGGAAGGACCTGAACCACATCTGGAGTGGTGGGCGCCCGGGCCTTGGCTATGAAGTAGACAAATTGGCCGACTGTTTGGCCGATTTTCTGGGCCTGCGCAACAACACCGACGCTGTTTTGGTGGGGGCCGGCCGATTAGGCACTGCATTGGTGGGATATCCCGGTTTCAATAGCTATGGGTTTACCATTGTAGCCGTTTTTGATGCCGATGAAAATAAGGCCGGGAAAACGCTTTACGGGCGACCCATTATGCCCATGTCCCGGTGCAGGGATTTGATCGAGCGATTAGGGATCAAGATTGGAATTATCACAGTGCCGGCGGCTTCTGCTCAGGGTGTGTGTGACATCATGGTGGAGGCGGGTGTGCAAGCTATTTGGAACTTTGCACCGGTAAGGCTAGAGGCACCAGATGCTGTGTTAGTGCGGAGCGAGGATCTCGCTGTAGGTTTGACCACTTTGTCCTATTATATCAAGAAGCAAGCCACCTCCGCCGATGATGAGACCCTAGTGGCAGATGGTGGCCACGCAGCCCCCAAGTCCGGGGCTTGATGCCCTGGGCAAGTCCCCGGACTTAAGTGGGGATCCATACTATGGGTTAAAAGGAAACCTTTGTTCGAAATCCATGGTTAGGATTTCAGTGAGCCAGATAAGTAATTCCGCGACTTCATCAGCGGTTTTATCGGCGGTCCATCCCGTTTCCTCTAACGTACGGAGTGTTAAGCTAGATACGTGCTGGGCAAGTTGTTCTGCAAATGTCTCTAAAGGTGGTTCCGCAGTGGTGGTATCCACGGAGACCAGTAGCCGATTGTAGAGGCGGAATGCCTGCAGATACAATCGTTCATTGTTTTGCTGTTTTGCCCGCAGATAGATTTCTCTCAATTTGGCTAGGGTCGCCAGCTTGACCTCTGCATGGGCACCATCTAGCGCGTATTCCAGGCGGTTGAGGTTGTCATATATCTGCTCCACAATTTCGTCTGGCCTTGAGATCTCCATGCAGAAAGCCCCCCTGCTTTTTCATACTATCGTGGGGCGATTCCCCCGCTAATATATTACAGCTTCGGGGGGGGACTCTCCTGCTAAGCAAGAATCTATCAAAACCACAGGTAACTGAACTAGCAAGTTGGGGGCTCGGGGATTTCATCTAGCTCCAGACCACCGGCGGGGCGGCCATTCATGGAAAACCGATCCATCTCGGCTAGAAGATCACGAAGCAACTGCAGTTGCTCGTGCTTAAGGCGGATAATTCGGTTGACTTTTTCACTAAGTTGATGGGCCTTGGTGCGCACCGCCAGTTCCCGATATTCGTGCTGCAGTAGTAATGTTTCTATATCGATCAGCTTTGCGGTGATTTTGTCATGCAACAAAAACACCTCCTAGATGCTCTCCAGCCAGCGTTTATCATCAGTGTATGCTACTTGCAGGCAGGAGGCTACTAGGAGGATTTTATTCGCCTATAGTGCCGGACCTTCCAAGTATTTAGTTATCACCATGAAGGCCATACACTCACCATTGGTGAAGCGGATACCAGTACGAAGATTATCGACCAAAGAGGCGACCATCATCAGATCGAGGTTGTCGGGGCAACCCCGTTGCTCCAAGGTAGGATGGGTTTTGACACGCTCGGTGCAGAAGCACCTACCTCGGTTACTAACTATAATAGTTAGCTTCTTGGGTGTTGTGCTAAAGGTCAACTCTAAGGGGTTTGGTTCGAGATGACGGTAGGAGAAGTGTATCAGATTGCGACAGACCTCTGTTAATGCCACTTTGTAACTGGTAATCTCACAAACATCTAATCCCGCCTTAACAAATACATCTCCTAGGACTAAGCGGGGGATAGTTAAATAACGTTCATTGAGAGGGATGATTAGTTCTAGATGCTCTAACCAACCGTTAGGTGCGTATCTTTCCACACAGTTCGCCTCTCTAAAAGGATTTCGTGGGCCTCGGGCCCCAAACAAGCCTTACCCCAATATTGTTAGTTTCAAACAGCTTGCTTAGACAATATCCCGCGATCCTAGTTTTACTGCGATTAAATTCTGGCGTATACTATGGACAATAGGTTGGGGGTGAAGTGTTGTATGTGGTTATCGTTGGTTGTGGTGAGATAGGCAGTGCCGTTGCTAGGCTGCTAGCTCGGGACAAACACAACATAGTGGTGGTGGATAACGATCTCAAGGCCTTTCAGCACCTAGGACCTACATTTAATGGGATTACGATTTTAGGAAATGGTATTGATCTAGATGTCCAGCGCAAGTCTGGGGTAGAGGAAGCCGACGTTTTCATGGCCCTTACTGGCAATGATGCCACGAATTTGATGGCTGCTCAGGTGGCCGGGAAAATGTACCATGTACCCAAAGTGATCGCCAGGGTGGCCGATAGTGAAAACGAAGCATTGTACAAGCACTTTGGGATACAGACCACATCTCCCGCCAGAGGGGAAGCCGCTGAGATCCGCAACCTGATCATAGACGGGCCTCTGTACTGCTATTTGTCTCTGGAGCGAGAACGACTAGAGATGGTGAGGGCAAAGATCAAGGCTAAAGCGGTAGGCAAAACCGTGGCCACCATATCATCATCGGGGCAGATGGCCATCAGTCTGGTTTTTCGAGATAGTAGGGCTTTCATACCTGCACTAGATACTACTTTGCAGGAAAATGACGAGGTTGTTGTGGTTTTGACATTGGATCACATCAATAAACACAGGAAGTGGCTGGAGATCTAGGAGTGGTGAAACATGCGTATTGCGATTGCCGGTGGGGGCAAGGTAGGCTACTATCTAGCTAAGACGCTCATGGAGGAGCACCATGTTACCCTCATAGACAAAGATGAAGCTTTATGCCAAGAGCTAGCCGAGGATCTTGGAGTGACTGTGGTAGCTGGTGATGCAGCCAAACTGCGGGTCCTGGAGGAAGGTGAAATCCAGGGTGCCGATGTGTTTGTGGCCGCGACAGGAAGAGACGAGGCCAACTTGATAGCGAGTCAAATAGCCCAATACTATTTGCGGATCGGTCGGGTGATAGCCAGAGTCAATAATCCCCGCAATGAACCGATTTTCCAAGCGCTAGGTGTGCCCATCATAGTTAGTAGTACCGCGATCATAGCACAACTTATTCAGCAAGAGGTTGCTGCCCATAAGGTCCGGAGTCTACTTACTTTTAATCGGGGGAATCTCGTCTTGGTAGAACTCGATCTTGAGCGGGATGCGCCAGTAGTAGGCAAGAGCTTGGTGGATATTGCACCTACATTGCCTAGGAATTCCGTATTGGTGACTGTGATTCGAGGTTCGGATGTGATTATCCCCCGGGGGGATACTGTCCTACGGGCTTTTGATCGAGTGTTAGCTATCGCTACAGTAGATACGGCTGCTCACCTGCGGACGGCTCTGGTGGGTCGTTGACGATTTGAAGTCTGCGGGGGTGGGTGATGGGGTATTGTAGGAGGCAGCAATATGGAGACGAACCATTATGGTGGTGAATACCGCCGTGTAATAGCATACTTGGGGCTGCTTGTTTTTGGCATTGGAGCGATCACCCTTACACCATTGCTTGTCACATTCCTAAGGCCTCTCACATGGAGCGATGCTAGCGTTTTCCTGATCACGGCCATTGCCTCTATGCTTATCGGTGGGGGTCTGTGGTACATATTTCGCGGTGGAAATGATCACTTTTTATCGGCCAGGGAAGCTGCGGTTATCATGAGCAGTGGCTGGTTTGTAGCCACGATTTTGGGAGGGTTGCCCTTTGTTTTGGGGAATCAATTACCTTGGCTAGATGCCTTCTATGAGTCAATCAGTGGTTGGACCGGGACTGGGCTAACTATGTTTGGGCGAGTGGAACTCGTGCCACCTATTTACCTCTTGTGGCGTAGTATTATGGAGTATTTGGGTAGCGCCGGTTTTGCAGTCTTGATGCTATCGGCCGTGATTGGGCCGGAAGCCATTGGTTTGTATCGGGCCGAGGGTCGTAGTGACCATCTATTGCCTAGTGTTTTAGACACTGCCCGTCTTTTCATGGGCATGTATGGGTTGTATCTTGTGATTGGCACCGTTCTGTATTGGGTTGTAGGGCTCAATTTATTCGATGCTGTGAATCATGCCATGGCAGCCCTTTCCGCCGGTGGTTTTTCGACCTACACTTCGAATATAGGTCATTTTAATAGTGCTGCCGTGGAATATGTGAGCATGGGTTTGATGCTACTGGGCTCTAGCAATTTCACTATTCACTATCTTCTGGTCAGGAAGCGGGGCTTTAAGGCTTTGCGGGATCGTGAGGTCTATGCTCTAGTTATCGTCTTGTCTTTGGGAATCCCCTTGGTTTACTGGGGTATCCGGCCCATATATGGTCTTACGTCCGGGGCCACGCGGGCTGCGGTTTTCCAGGCGGTGTCAGCTAGTACTACTACAGGATTTGGTACAGCGGATGTCTCAAAGTGGGGCGATCTTCCGCTAGCCATGCTAACGCTACTAATGATTGCCGGAGGCGGCACAGGTGGTACCGGTGGTGGTATTAAGCTATCTCGTTTGGCTACTCTTTGGCAGGCCGCCGTCTGGACTGTCCGGCAACGGCTCTACTCTGAACGAGTGGTGCTACGCCACGCTATGTACCGTCAGGGTGAGCTTGAGTCTATCCAGCAGGAAGAGATACTGGACGTGGCAGTTGTTGTGTTCTTATACATGATCACTTTCCTTGTGGGAACTGTGATTTTTATGCTACACGGGATCCCGCTGGCCGTGGCTGGCTTTGAATTTGCCAGCGCCCTAAGCACTGTGGGCTTGTCGGCGGGAGTCACTGGTCCCGATATGCCCGCTACCCTCAAAATCACGCAGATGTTGGGTATGTGGTTAGGTAGGTTGGAGTTTGTGGCCGTCTTTGCTGCATTGGGTAGATTAGTTCCATGGCACTAATGTGTAGAAAAAGTGCCTTTATATGGAATAGTGCCACAACACCACGAACTCAGTTCTAATCGGTTCGACATGGACAACCTCTCGTAACAGGTATAATGACTATACTAGTAAACTTGCAGACCTTAGTCTCAAAAAAGAGGGAAGTCCATGAAAAAAGATCCAAGGACCCAAGGAAGGGCTTCAGCCAGGAAAACCCCGACAAAAGGGTTGCCTTCGGGTTCAAGATTACTTGCTAGAATCGGTGGGCCATTGGGGGCTGGGCTAAAGGGTCTTTGGGGCGCGGTGCATGAAGGGCAGTTATTGATTTACGGCCCACTTGCCTATCTATTGGGCCGGGCGCCCTTGATCCCCGGGGTATATCCCTTTGGAATGGCCCTGTTTGTCGTCCTGGTACGGCAAAGTCGACCTCTAGTTAGCCTTATCATATTACTCTTGACTAGGTACGGTATGGCGACCGGCATGTCGGTGATGGAAAGTGGTTACTGGGGCATGGTGTGTGCCATCCTTTGGTTGGTGGCGAACTTGCCTATGGGCTATAGAGGTCGAATAGGTTATAGCACATTATTCGTCATAATGGCGGCGCTACTTGTTATGCCACTTTTGCTGATCGCGCCTTGGTTTGTTCCGGAGTTTGTCATCTGGTTACCCACTACCGCGGCCATATGGTCTTTGAGCAACTTACTACTCCCCATCCTAGAACTTCGGGGGAGGCGTCGCACTGCCCTATTGGCCAAAAGCCAAATCCTGGCCTTATCTTTGCTAACCATAGGAGCTCTTTTGGGGCTTTCAGGCATCCATGTGCGGGGGCTTCATGTACAGGAAGTTGTGGGAATCGTCTTGCTGATGGTTACCGCCTATGTTGGCGGGTTAGCCGCGACCGTCATGGGGGGGCTTCTATTGGGCTTTTTCACGGCCCTTACCGGTGGCAATCTATCATTGATCGGTGTCTATGGCATGTTAGGGCTATTTGCAGGCATTGGAGTTTGGTACAAAAGGCTTGGCATTGCCTTTGGTTTGGTTGTAGCAAATCTGCTTTTGGCCTTTTTTATCAGGGAGCCCGTTGGACTATTCACCCGTTGGGCCCTATCTGGAGTAGGGGTTATTGCATTTTCCCTCTTGCCTACTAGGATCCTGCGCAGATTTGCTCGGATCATCCCATATACATCGGAGCAACGACAGCACCAGGACATGACCAATAAAAGGTTGAAAGAAATGCTCAACCAACGCCTGGATGATTTTGCCCGTGTGTTTGAGGAATTATCGGCCACATTTCATCAAATCCCTCCCAGGGCGGAGGTTTCCGATTGCGCATATGATCAATTTCTCATGTCATTAACCCAAAAGGCTTGTGCCGAATGCCCCGGTTTCCGCACTTGCTGGGAAGATCGATTTCATCAAACCTACTGGGACATGGTGGAATTACTTGCCATAGCGGAGAAAAACTCCCGTATTCAATCAATCGACTTACCCCAAGAGATTGCTAAGTACTGTATGCAGCCCTATCAACTGACAACTAGTATCAATGTTGTGATTGAAATGCTCCGCATTGAGTCCGCTTGGCAAAGACGGCTAAAGGAAAGCCAAGAAATCGTAACCAACCAGCTAGAGGGGCTCAGCCATATCATGCGGTCCTTTGCTACCCAAATAGAAGTGGATGTAGAGTTTGATGAAGAATGGGAGCTTAGACTCAAGACCGCGCTAGGTCGTCAGCATATTAACCCAGATTCATTGCGGGTAATCAGGACTGCCATGGGGAAGGCCGAAATTCACATTCGTATGGAGCACTGTGGAGGGGTTCACGCTTGTCGGGAAAATGTGGCGGCCATTGTCTCCCAGGTTTTGGGGCAGGAGTACTCGGTTTGGACCCAGGAGTGTACCGATATTTTGCCTAGAGCCCGTTGCCAGTTTGTACTATTACCTGAGAGGTCCTTTAATGTGCAGATTGAGGCGGTTAAGATTGCCAAAGACGGTAGTTTTATTTCGGGAGATACCCATTCAGAAGTATGGTTAAAAGATGGTAAATTGGCCATAGTGATTAGTGATGGGATGGGCCACGGATCCAGAGCTGCATTGGAGAGCACGGCCACTATTGCTATGCTTAAACAGCTCATGCAGGCTGGCTTTGATCGGGAATTTGCAGTGAGAACAGTCAACTCCATCTTGTTGCTTCGATCCACCGATGAGATTTTTGCAACGGTGGATTTGGTGATTGCCGATTTATATACAGGAGAGCTAGAATTCATCAAGATCGGTGCCCCGCCTAGCTTCCTAGTTAGGGGAAGCGGTATAGAGGTTATCCGATCTAACACATTGCCCATTGGTATCTTAAATCATGTGGAAATGGAGCCGGAAATACGTATTTGGCGCCACGGTGATATCCTCCTCATGGTGACTGATGGCATATTAAACGGTTATTCTAGTCTCAATGAGGAGTGGTTGAATCGCATCGTGCGACGGGTGCCAGATCGGGATCTAGAGACCATCGTCAATCTGGTAGTAGAGGAGGCCCGGGCCGCCAATGGTGGTGAGGCCAAAGACGATATGACGGTGGTGGCTGTGCTCATGCATAGGCGTACAAGTGGTTTCGATGTATTAGGTGCTGATGTTCAAGAGATTCCCGTTTACGATCGCCAGCTTGCCTAGGCCAAGGAGCAGGATATTCACTCCTTGAAGGCAAATGAGACAATAATGGATAATAGAGCGATTGGGACGGACAGCTAGAGTTTTGAGGTGTCGAATAGATGAAACTTGATATTCTCCCCAGCATCTTGCAGACCGTGGAGCGGTATGACATGTTGAGGCCGGGGGAAGGTGTTGTAGTAGGCGTCTCGGGTGGGATAGACTCGGTGGCGCTTTTACACGCGCTTTGGCGTCTTAGAGATAGCTGGGATTTGGGTCTATACATCGCCCACCTCAATCATGGTATCCGGGGTGAGGCCGCGGATGGAGATGCCCAGTTTGTCAAGGAGTTTGGTGCAAAGCTAGAAATACCTGTGTATAGTGAAGTTCTAGATATTCCCGCGAGGGCCGAGGCCCTAGGCTTAACAGAAGAAGAGGCCGGACGAGAGGCCCGCTATGGGCTTTATGAGCGCATCGCGGACCAGATGGGGGCTACTCGCATCGCTGTAGGACACCATGGCGATGATCAGGCTGAGACGGTATTAATGAACCTGATCCGTGGTGCGGGTCTACGGGGACTGGCGGGTATGCCACCTGTTAGAGGCAAGATCATCCGGCCCCTTCTAGATCTGCAGAAGTGGCAACTAGAGGCATACTGCCGGTGGCAGAAGTTGCCGTGGCGGGAGGATGCCACTAACCTTAGTATAGCATACAGACGTAACTACATCCGCTGGGAGATTGTTCCGAGACTTGCCCGGCTTAACCCTGGGGTTATGCGTAACATGATGCACACAGCAACTACTTTGCACGAGGACTGGCAGTTGCTGGAGCAGCTAGCTAAGGATCATTACCAAAAGGCTCTTTTAGAGCATTCTTCGGTAAGTGTCGCTCTGTCTTTGCCTATTTTGAGAGCTCTGCCCGTGGCGTTGCGTAAGCGGGTGGTGGATCGAGCTTATGTCGAAGTCAGTGGCTCTTACCAGGGTTTGCCTGGAGCAAGTCTAGAACAGATGGAAATGTTGTTTGCCAAGGAAGCGGAGGCAAAAGCACTCACTTTACCTAAATCCATCGATGTATATTTGCAGGATCAGGTTTTGATTCTCACTCAAAGGGTAAAGATCAAACAAGGGACTAGTCTTTCCCAGCGAGGGCTATCACTTGATGGGAGTACACTCATCGAAGAGGCGAATATGATAGTTCACTTAGAACTATTGGATGAAGCGACTCACTGGTGGAAAGAGGCAACTATGCCTCAGCCTAAAGACCTTTGGCAGGAGCAAGGTCTTTGGTGGGCAGATATGGATCTAGATAGTCTACAATTGCCTCTTTATGTTCGTAGTCGCCTGCCGGGGGATCGTATGCAGCCCCTGGGTATGGGTGGCTCCAAGAAACTACAAGATCTGTTTGTCGATGAGAAAATTCCAAAAGCTTCAAGGGGGCAGATTCCCTGTATTCTAGACGGTAAGGGCATTATAGCTGTAGTTGGTCTCCATCAAGCCCATCGTTCCCGGGTGACGGAAGCAACGGCACAAGTGCTACGGATTACCGTTCAAAAACTCCTATGATTACCACCGTGAGAGGCCAGATAAGGCGCCTCGAAGCGGTTGTAACAGGTATAGCTCTGTGATATAATTATATGCTGTGGAGGAGTGGGCTTGTTTGTTATTACAGACTGTGTAAACTACTGGTCAATTAGGGTGAGGGCCGGTTGTAGCAGGCCCCATTTATTTATGCCACTACGAGGGGAGGATGGGATTTGAACAGGTTTTTACGAGGCATTAGCCTTTACCTTTTGATCGCTATTATTGCTATATCCATTGTCAGCAGTCTATACCCAGGTATGGAAACGAGACGAGACCTGGGGTATGGTGATTTCATTAACCAAGTCGTAAGCGGATCTGTTGAATCAGCCGAGATGATCGGCGACCAAAGGATTGAAGGCGTTCTAAAGGATGGTAGCAGGTTTGCCACCATTGTTCCCATGGGCAAGATGCCCGATCTAGCCGATCTAATGATGGATCATAATGTAAGGCTTAAGGCAGAACCTACGCCTCCGCCGCCTTGGTGGTTGTCGTTGTTACCTAATATCATCACTTTGGTGATCTTTGTTGGTATCTGGATGTTTATCCTCAACCAGATGCAAGGTGGCAACAATCGGGCCATGTCCTTTGGCAAAAGCCGGGCTAAGATGCATACCGAGGACAAGATTAAAGTCCGCTTTGCCGATGTGGCAGCTTTAGACGAGGCCAAACAAGAATTAGTAGAAGTCGTAGAGTTTCTGAAACATCCGAAAAAGTTCCAAGAGGTGGGCGCTAAGGTGCCTAAAGGGGTACTCTTGATGGGACCACCAGGTAATGGGAAAACCCTTTTGGCTAGGGCCGTGGCCGGTGAGGCCGGAGTGCCGTTCTTTAGCATTAGTGGTTCAGACTTCGTGGAAATGTTTGTGGGAGTAGGGGCCTCAAGGGTGCGGGATCTATTTGATACTGCCAAGAAAAATGCCCCTTGCATTATCTTTGTTGACGAACTAGATGCCGTAGGTCGCCATCGGGGTGCCGGTCTTGGTGGTGGTCATGATGAGCGAGAGCAAACCTTAAACCAGCTCCTAGTAGAGATGGACGGATTTGAGCCTAATTCTGGGATTATCGTCATGGCAGCAACTAACCGTCCTGATGTGTTGGATCCGGCCCTTCTGCGGCCTGGACGTTTTGATCGCAAAATTGTGGTAGACCGTCCCGATGTCATCGGTAGAGAAGAAGTCTTGAAGGTGCACAGCCGTGGCAAACCTTTAGATGACAGCGTGGATCTTAAGGTTCTGGCCCGCCGCACCCCAGGATTTAGCGGCGCTGATCTAGAGAATCTGATGAATGAAGCGGCCATACTCACGGCTAGGGCCAATCGGCGTAAGGTATTGATGGAAGATTGTGAAGAGGCAATTGACCGGCTGATCATGGGGCCAGAGCGTAAGCGACGGGTTCTCACCCAAAGGGATAAAAGGGTGTTTGCCTACCATGAGGCAGGTCATGCAGTGGTAGCCAATTACCTGTTACACTCAGACCCGGTGCATAAGGTAAGTATCATCGGCAGAGGTATGGCAGGCGGGTATACCATGACTTTGCCTACAGAAGATCGATATGTTGTAACTAGATCGGAGTTAGTGGACGAACTTGTGCATCTGCTAGGTGGCAGGGCCGCGGAAGAACTGGCCTTTGATGAGATTAGCACTGGCGCGCAGAACGACTTGGAGAGGGCGACTAAGCGGGCCCGTCAGATGGTTACGGAGTGGGGCATGAGCGAGGAGTTAGGGCCCCTCACCTTTGGCAGACAGCACGAAGAGCAGATATTCTTGGGTAGAGATATCTCCCGCGAACGCAATTACAGTGAAGAAGTTGCGGCAGCTATCGATAGAGAAGTGCGTCGCTTTGTAGAGGAAGCCTATGAACGGGCCAAGGACATCCTTAGTGCCCATGAGCATAAGCTAGAAGAGGTAGTCCAAGGACTCCTCGAGCATGAGACTTTGGATCGGGATGATTTCCGCAAGATTATGGGCGATGAATATCGACCATATGCGGTTGATGATGATCGAATTGCAGAGTCTCGGCCCAGTAAGGATGAAGCTCAGGATCACAAGCATGTGGCGGCAGTGCATGCTAGCGATGAGCAGAGTTCGCAAAGCTCTAACACTCGGGGTGATGGGTCCTTTGATAGAAAGCAACCTAAACCTGCAGTTACGCTAGAATAATAGTAGTTTAGTCAGGCTTGGCAATGGCATTTTACTGCTGACGCCGGAGGGGTATGGATATGGACCGCTCCGGCGTCGTTTTACTATCCCAGAAGGAGATAGCAGCCTCAGTGTATAAGTATGGGTGTTGATCGATGGTAGCGAATTTTGGGGATTAATCCTAGCTTACTAGGATAAACTAGAACATACTCCATGGATTTGTGGGGTTTGGGAGGTCTTGCCGGTGGGTAAATTGTTGTTTAAGAATATGGCTTTTTACGGTTATCATGGTGTTTTTGCCGCCGAAAAAGAAGTGGGACAACGGATCGAAGTTGATTTGGAGTTACATGGGGATTTTGAAACAGCTGCCCGGGCCGATGATGTGGATTTAGGCATTAACTATGTTGACGTTTACACCATCGTCAAAGATCTTGTGGAAGAGCAGGAGTTTAACCTGCTGGAGGGGCTGGGTGTAGCCATCGCTGATCAAATACTTGATGTCTATGATGTTGAACAAGTAATAGTGCGAGTCCGTAACCCCCACGCACCTCTAGGAGGATTGCTGGATTACATTGAAGCGGAAGTGATCAGAACGAGATAGAAAAGAGGCGTTCAGCTTCTGTTTCTCGAAGCCGAACACCTCTTGAGTTAATCAAGGTCAACCATCTTACTTACCCTTCCGGCTAGAACTCCTCTGGCCGATTTCCGATCTCAACTGGGATGAGAGTTGTACTGCCTTGTCGCGTGACTACAAACATCACCGTATCACCAGGCTCAGTTTCCTTAATGGCCTGGGAGAAATCATCGGCGGTATCAATGTCCTTATCTCCTACCTTGCGGATGATATCATACGTGGCTAGACCGGCTTTTTCTGCAGGGCTATCCGGTATGATCTCCACCAAGATTACCCCTTTGCTATCCCGCAGTTTAAAGTAACGGGCGACTTCTGGGGTAATGTCGTTAAAATAAACTCCTACCCAAGGACTAATGGTTTGTTCACGGATGATCTGTCCATTTTCAATGAGCTCTTCCACGACTTCCTTGGCCGTGTTGATTGGTATGGCAAAACCAATGCCCTGGGCAGCG
>JAAZMF010000104.1 GCA_012798955.1 Bacillota bacterium
TAGGGAGCTATCCCCATAGGGAGCGGTGGTTTTTGAATTATGCCGGTAGTATCATGAAGGCGATGGCCATATCGGGGCTAACCGCCTTTTTAGCCTATGCCATCAACCGTTGGATTGTGGATAGGTACGGTGAATGGGCCATAAAACTACTCGTTCCCGCTGTTGAGGAAGGGTTAAAGACGGGACTTTCTATTGCTTTTGGGGGGTCTCTAATCGCCACTCATATTCTGTTTGGTATATATGAGGCGGGTTACGACTTGGTGGCGAATCCGGGAGTGAAGGTTAGAAATCGGTGGTTTGCCGCTTTAGCCGCGCTTACAGGTCATGGCATATTTGGGGCAATCACTTGGTTGTTGTTGGCAAGGGGACTAGATCCTCTACTTAGTGTAGGAATAGTGGGCTTGGTGCATGGCCTTTGGAATGCCTTTGTTTTACGTTGACGATATTTAATGGAAAAGGGCACAGGATTGTGCGACATGGGCTTTAGGCGGATAAAGCCCTTTTCCCCATGTCTTTTGGGAGGGGACGGGTATGGGCGTACAGGGACTTTTACAGATCATAACCGAATCGCCAGATTTTCGCCAGATCCGGATGGGTTTGCAGCGGGGCATATCAGAGCAGGCAGTCGTTGGGTTGGTGGGATCCCAAAAAGCCAGTTATATCGCCGGTGTTCACCAAGAGGTTTTACAGGGGTCAACTCTACCAAAACGACCTCTTTTTGTGGTAACTTACACATCCTATCAGGCTGAGCGGCTTCATACAGATCTGGCTACTTTTATTCCTGAAGAGGATTTATACTTCTTTCCTGCGCAGGATGTCTTTGTCTATGAGGAGGTCACCCGCAGCTTAGATATTCTGCGGGAGCGACTACAGGCTTACTCGGCATTAGTTCAGCGCACCGCTCCTATTTTGATTATCCCCATCCAGGCTTTGGCCGAAAAACTTATTCCCCCCGAAGCTATACTATCTGCCAGCTTTGAAATCGATATGGATACCAGAGTAGAGCTAGACGCATTGGCTACTCAGCTAGTGTCTATGGGGTATGGGCGGGAGGACATAGTGGAGGGGCCTGCTCAATTTAGTATTAGAGGTGGCATCGTCGATATTTATCCTCTTACAGAGGACCTGCCCATTAGGCTAGAGCTCTTCGATGATGAGGTCGACTCGATTAGGCGGTTTGATCCCCAAACCCAACGCTCTATAGAGAATCTTACATCCTTTAAGGTGGGGCCTGCCACAGAGTTTATCCTGTCAGAGGCCACCCGTATGCAAGGCCTAAGTGTGGTTGAACAGCAAGTCCAACTACAAGCACGTCGCCTAAAACGTGTGGGCAATGCAGAAGGGGCTCTAGAGCTACAGGAACGCTGTGGGATCCATTTGGAGAAGCTTCAGGCGGGCATTCTGTTCGATGACGCTGCCCAATACAAGCCCTACTTTTACAGTGATCTTGTAAGCATATTGGATTATCTGCCAGGTGGCTATGTCATTTTCGATGAGCCTGCCCGTGTCAATGAACATCTACGTTCATTCTCCGATGATTTTCAGAACTCCTATCGGGCTCTATTGGAAAAGGGCCGCATACTCCCCGGTGTGATGGATAACTACCAGGATTGGCAGGGGATACTCAATGCTGCCAAAAGACACCATATCCTCTATCTTGCTGCTCTCTCTAAGCGAGCGCCTGGTATGAATCCCGGTCAGCTCATCAACGTTCAAGCTCGACCGCCAGAATCTTTCCACGGAAAACTAGATCTCTTGCAGGTAAGTACGCAACGGTGGAGACAAGATGGGTTTAGTGTCTTGATAGTTGTATCCCAGGAAGAGCGGGGGCACCGCTTAGTGGAGAGTCTCGGAGAATATGATGTATTGGCCACCTATGTCCCTGAGGTTGACTCTCAGTTGCGCCCAGGTAATGTGCTTGTCAGTGTGGGTAATCTAGAAACCGGGTTTGAACTACCCCAGATAAAGACAGTTGTCCTTACCGAAAATGAGATATTTGGCAGACCTCGGCAAGCCCGGCGGGTGCGTAGTATGGAAGACGGTGTGAGAATCACTGATTTTGGCGCCCTTAAGGATGGCGACTATGTGGTCCACATCAATCACGGAATTGGTCGATACCAGGGCGTGCAAACACTGGAAGTGGCCGGTGTCCATAAGGATTACCTAGTGATTCAGTATGCCGGAGCTGACAAATTGTACGTACCAACAGAGCAGGTAGGTTTACTGCAGAAATATATCGGTTCCGAAGATGAAGCACCCAAATTGTACAAATTAGGTGGCGGCGAATGGGCCAGGGTTAAAAAAAGGGTCAAGGAATCGGTACAGGAAATCGCCGAGGGGCTCATCAAGCTATATGCCCAACGCCAAGCAACAGCTGGGTATGAATTTGGGCCTGATACTGTCTGGCAACGAGAATTTGAGGAGAGTTTCCCCTATCAGCCTACTCCAGATCAGGTTAGAGCGGTTGCCGAAGTCAAAAAGGATATGGAAACACCTAAACCAATGGACCGGTTGCTGTGCGGTGATGTAGGTTACGGGAAAACTGAAGTAGCGATTCGGGCGGCCTTTAAAGCGGTGATGGATGGCAAACAGGTGGCCGTATTGGTGCCCACCACTATTTTGGCCCAGCAGCATTATCATACCTTTGTGGATCGATTTCAGGGGTATCCTGCGATCATTCATGTTCTCAGCCGATTTCAATCTCCGGCAGAGCAAGCCCGTAGTCTTGAAATGCTAAAAACAGGTAGGGTAGATATTATCATCGGTACCCACCGATTACTTTCCCAGGATGTGCAGTTTAAGGATCTAGGGCTAGTAATAGTCGATGAAGAGCAGCGGTTTGGAGTAGCCCAGAAGGAGCGCCTCAAAACCCTTCGGCAGACAGTTGACGTATTAACGTTGACGGCTACACCCATTCCCCGTACCCTGCATATGTCCTTGGTAGGTGTTCGGGACATGAGTCTGATTGAGACGCCACCAGAAAACCGGTTTCCTATCAGGACTTATGTGACAGAGTATGATGATGAGGTAATTCGAGAGGCCATTTACCGGGAATTGGCCCGTCAGGGGCAGATTTACTTTGTCTATAATCGGGTTCAGACAATTGATCGGATGGCTGCCCATATTGCCAAAATCGCGCCGGAGGCTCGACTTGCGGTGGCCCACGGGCAAATGGACGAAGCCCGTCTAGAGCAGATCATGTTGGATTTTTTGCATGGCGAGTATGATATTCTCTTGTGCACTACTATTATTGAAACAGGGATGGATATTGCCAATGTCAATACTTTGATCGTATATGATGCCGATTACCTAGGCCTATCTCAGCTATATCAGCTGAGGGGGCGAGTGGGCAGGACAAATCGTGTTGCTTATGCGTATTTCACCTATCGAAGGGATAAACTACTGTCAGAGACAGCCGAAAAACGCCTGCAGGCGATTAAGGAGTTTACGGAGCTTGGTTCTGGCTTTAAGATCGCCATGCGAGATCTGGAGATCCGTGGAGCCGGTAATCTTCTGGGCCCGGAACAACACGGATTTATCGCCTCGGTCGGGTTTGAGCTCTATTGTCGGCTGTTGGAGGAGGCTATCCGAGAGCTCAAAGGAGAAGTACAGCAGCAGCCACCGGAACCTGTTATTGATCTAGATATCGATGCTTATCTTCCTAATACCTATGTAAGCGATGTTACCCAGAAGGTGGAATTATACAAGCGGATCGCAACCGTCGCCACCCTAGACGAAGCTGATGATCTACTAGAGGAAATCGAGGACCGCTTCGGTGAGGCTCCGCCGCCTACGCATAATATTGTGGCCATTGCAGGGATCAAAGCCATGGCTAAGCAGGCGGGTATCGGATCAATAGCCCAAAAGGCAGATCAGGTGGTTATCCGGATGTTATCTGGATTGGGTATAACGAATGATATGGCCCGGAAATTGTCTGCGGAATTTCCCGGGAAAATCAGGTTGCTGGGTAGTCCGCCATCACAGGTTCGCTTGCGCACAAAGACCCAGGACAATCAAGCATTACTAAAGAACGTTCAGGAGGCTGTTACTGCCATTTATGGAACCAAGGTGACCTGATAGAGAATGGGGGCTATGAATAAAACTGTTCGGGCAACTATATACTATCTATGACGACTGTGTGCGCCCATTACAAAGGAGGGGTGCTGTTTGAAAGCAACCGGTATAGTTCGACGCATTGATGATTTGGGTCGAGTGGTTATCCCTAAAGAAATTCGGAGAACCCTACGAATTAGAGAAGGGGATCCCCTTGAGATCTTTGTTGATAGAGATGGGGAAGTAATTCTTAAAAAGTACTCTCCCATAGGTGAGTTAGGCGACTTTGCCCAAGAGTATGCCGACTCGTTGTTTGAGGCTACCGGCCATATATCCATTATCTGCGATCGGGACGCCGTAGTGGCAGTTGCCGGTGCTCCAAAAAAACAGTGGATTGACCGGGACATACCTGGCTATATCGAAAACGTTATGCAAAATCGCAAATCCATGATTCTGCCTTCCCCAGAGGGCAATGGTGATCTGGAAGGTTTGATTGAGGACCCATGGGCATTCTCCCACCAAGTGTTGGCGCCCATCATATCTGAAGGCGATCCCATCGGTGTTGTCATGATTTGCTCCATGGATTCAGTAGAGCGGATGAATAACCTAGAGCTTAAATTGGCAGAGACTGCAGCAGGTTTTCTAGCCAAACAGATGGAATAGTAGTTTTTGGCATCTGCCAGTAAGCAGGATTCATGCTTAAAGGGCCAAGCACTCGAATGTTGGGGTGATTTGGCCGTTTTTATTGGAGGCGGCCTAGTGGTCCTAAGCATAGCCCCCTGTCTTCTCGAATAGATTTGGGATGATAGGGGGGCTTGCCTTGGGTAAGCAGTCTTTTGCAAGGGGAGCGGTGATCTTAGCCGCAGCTAGTGCCATCAGTCGTTTGCTGGGGGTTGTGTATATTGTGACCCTCCCCAGAATTATCCGTGATGAAGGCATGGGCCTCATGCAGATGGTGCGTCCCATCTATAGCTTCGCGGTGATATTGTCTGTGGCGGGTTTACCGGTGGCGCTGTCCAAATTGGTGGCCGAACAGATGGCCATAGGCAGCGTGCGGGGCGCTAGGGGGGTTTTTCGTTGGGCTTTAGGGATAATGCTGACCTTGGGTGTCGCATTTACTGGGGTGTTGGTACTTGGGGGGAGATGGCTTGTAACCATCGTTGTACGAGATCCATTGGCATATCCGGTGTTGATGGCCATGACACCTTCCATAGTGCTTCTGTCAGCTATTGCCGCCTTTAGGGGGTTTTTCCAAGGAATGCAGTATATGACGCCATCCGCAATTTCCCAAGTGGTAGAGCAAGTGGGCAGAGTGGGTAGCATGCTTGTCTTGGCGACGATGCTCATGCCTTGGGGTGTTCAGTATGGGGCGGCAGGTGCTTCCTTAGGTGGTGTCGCTGGTTCACTCGGTGGTCTTGTGGTATTAGCTGTCTACTATGTGACTTGGCGTCGTACCATAAAGACTGGTCACTATGGCCAAGTGCACCACGATATGAGCTTAGTCTCGGGATGGCAGGTACTACGACGGTTGTTCTCCCTCTCTCTACCCATGGTTCTGGGATCTCTGCTTTGGCCTACCATGCAGATGATAGATACCGGTTTAGTGCCTTTACGTATGCAAACGGCAGGCTTTAGTGTCGAGGCAATCCGAGAATCCTTGGGTTATCTGGGCATGGCCCTTTCCTTGATGCATTTTCCTAATGTATTAACAACGGCTTTAGCCGTGACTTTGGTTCCCGCAGTTGCAGAGGCTGAAGCACTCAATGCCCATCGCCGAGTTCGCCATAGGGTGATAGAAGCTTTGCGGCTAACTATGTTGTTTGGTATACCATCGTCCACAGGATTGCTTTGTTTAGCAGGACCTGCGTCTACTCTTTTGTTTGGCTATGGACAGGTGGCGGAGCCTTTGCAGATCCTAGCTGTGGGTACGCTAGCTGTGGGAGTGTTCCAGGTTTGCTCTGGGATTTTACAGGGCTTAGGTCTAGTGCTTCTGCCGGTGTATAGCTTGATTATTGGTGTGATGTTCAAGTTAGGGTTGAACTACTGGTTAACGGCTTTGCCAGGCTTGGGCATAAAAGGAGCCGCTTGGGGTACAGTGACTGGCTTTTGCGTCGCGGGGCTACTGAATTTGCGCGCGGTTAGTCGCCATGCCGGTTTGGATTGGGATCTAGACGAACTTCTCATGAAGCCAATTATTGCAAGTGCCATTATGGGCCTTAGTGTGACTCTGATCTACAGGCATTCGTTTAACCTCATCCGGATATCCCTTGAGAGATTGGCATGGGATCAGGCGAGGCATTTCCCCATTAGCAACGGCCTTGCCACTGTAGTTGCCATAGGAGTCGGAATAGGGGTCTATCTCATAGGGCTTATGGGCACCGGTGCACTCTATCAAAGGGACGTAGAGCTCATCCCTAAAATCGGCACAAAACTAGGTAAATGGCTGAAACGGCGAGGTTGGGTACAATGACCTATTCTTGACTTTTAGCTACATTCCAAAGCTGATCTAGTTCATTTAGGCCCATGGCCGATAGCCTGAGTCCATGCTGGTCCGCTACCTCCTCGATATAATGGAATCTGTTAACGAATTTCTTGGTCGATGCCCGCAATGCCATTTCAGGATCTACCCCTAAGTACCGGGCTACATTGACTAAGGCGAAGAAGACATCACCCATTTCTGCTTCAATGGCTTCCTGATCGGCTTTCTCCCGAGCCTTGGCTAGCTCACCTAGCTCTTCTTCGACCTTGGCCATGGCGCCAGACACATCCTCCCACTCGAAGCCCACTCTGGCGGCTTTGGCTTGGGTTTTTTCCGCTTGTGTTAAAGCAGGCAGATCCTTGGGCACGCCATCGAGGATTGACGCATATTCCCGACCCAGTGCTCTTCGTTCTTGTTGTTTGATTTTTTCCCAGTTGATGGTAACATCCCGGGCGCTTTTTACCTCTTTGTCGCCAAAGATGTGGGGATGACGCCGAATGAGCTTTTCTGTGATGGTGGCGATCACATCATTGATGTCAAACAACTGGTTTTCCGCCGCGATGGTGGCATGGAAGACTACTTGGAGAAGCACGTCACCAAGCTCTTCTTGGACTTTGTCCCATGCTTGTTCATCTATGGCCTCCAACACCTCGTATGTTTCCTCTACCAGGTATCTTCTCAGGCTCTCGTTTGTTTGAATACTATCCCAAGGACAACCATCCGGTGCTCGCAAGCGCTGCATGACCTCGACTAGGGGATCTAGTGGGTAGGTCGGTTTCTTTTGTTCTACAGTGGGGGTAGGGGTATCCTGTGTCATACGGTCTAACTCCTTTGTGTAAGGTGGGCTCGCCCACCTTGTGCATAGCTTTACCTATGGTTGGTAGAAATACACCAATGACAAACTACCGGCTTAGCGCCGCCACGGATTCAACGGGGAGCTAAGCCGGTTGCCGTCAAACCGATTGCTTAAGTGATACGGGTTTGGACTATTTCGCCACGGCGTCTTTAAGACCCTTCCCTGCCCGAAAAGCCGGGACTTGGGTGGCGGGAATGTCGATGGGCTCACCTGTAGACGGGTTGACGCCTTTGCGAGCGGCCCGCTGCCTAACCTCAAAAGTACCGAAACCAACCAGTGTAACCTTTTCTCCACTAGCCAGAGCCTCGGAGATGGTTGCGAGAACCGCTTCCACTGCCTCATTGGCTGCTTTTTTGGATAGACTGGATTTTTCCGCGACAGCTGCTATTAGTTCGCTTTTGTTCACGGTATAACCTCCTTGTAAATAGGGTGGACAATCGCTGTTTGTATTCGCTACGAAAACAGCTGTTCCTGCTTCTTACCCATAAATTGCCTCTAGAAATCGCTTTATTATGGGAAAAACTATCTTTAGCACAAAGTCCTTGGCCTAGGATTAACACATCATAGTGTGCATAGATGGATAATTAAAAGGGATGCTATTGCTAGGGTAATATCTATACACATGTTATCAAATGGAGGGAGAACCATGAAATTCAACCGTAACACGGGAACGTTGGTGGCTGCCGTGGCTTTAATTGTGGCAGGTGCCGTGACAATTTTGGTGGGATGGCCCGGCCCTAAGGACGGTTCGGTAAGGAAATTCGCCGAGGAACCCACTATAAGCGTCTATATGAAAGATACGGGCGACAAGCAAGACATGCCTGTTGAGGAGTATATTACGGGAGTAGTGGCTGGTGAGATGAAACCCAATTGGCCCCTAGAGGCCTACGCGGCCCAAGCTATCCTTGCCCGTAGTTTTACCATGGAGTTTATCAGTAGAGGTGGGACAAGGGCTCTCCACGGCACTGACATATCTACAGATCATGAGGAGGCACAAGCCTATAATGCCAATAACATCACTCCCACGATCAGACGGGCGGTGGAGATGACCCGGGGTGAAGTGATGACCTACAATAATCAGTATGTGCGGGCTTGGTTCCATTCGTATAGTGGGGGTCATACTGCCACAGCAAAGGAAGGCCTGAATTTTAAGGAAGAAGAGCCCCCCTACATTCGTAGCGTCAAAATCAAGGCAAATCCCTACGCCCCCGCGGATGTGAAGGATTGGCAAGCTGTTTTCCCGTTGACCGAAGTGCAGAAGACCTTGAAAAAGATGAATATGGATGTGGGTGACATCAAGGAGATCAAGGTAGACAAAAAGGGTAAGACCGGTCGTGCCACGGAGTTACGGGTGGTGGGCTCTTTGGGTAACAAAGTTGTACCCGCTGCCGACTTCCGGGTGGCCTTAGATGCGATGACTATGAAGTCAACGCTACTTAGTCGGGTTCAGGTGCAAGGCAACAATCTTACTATGGCAGGCACTGGCTTTGGTCATGGGGTGGGCCTAAGCCAGTGGGATGCCCATATGTTAGCTAAAGAGGGCAAAAAGCCCGAAGAGATTGTGAAGTTCTTTTTCAAAGACATTGAGATTAAGAAACTGTGGGATTAACTCCTGCTGTCTAGAAAGCAGGTGAGTTATTAGAGATGTACGCTCTGGATTTAGCTCCGATAGCGGCCAAAGGGGGTGGCCGCTACTTTTGATCGATAAGCAATGCATTAAAGGGGAGAGACTAGCATATTGTTTACCAAGGGTGAGAGTAGTGGTATTCCCTGGGAGAGGGGTAAGGTTTTGGAAGAGAGGCAGCTATCCATTAGGAAAAAGCATCAAGTTACACTTCAAAATCGGGAGAGATTATCCATTGACGGGGTTCTGAATGTGGAGAGTTTCGATGATTTGGAGATAGCATTGGAGACAGACGCTGGGATGTTGGTGGTGCGGGGGGAAGGCTTGCATATCAAAGAGTTGAATCTTGATAGCGCTAGTTTGAATGTTGTGGGGCATATCTCGACAATGGAGTATATCGGTGATGTAGGTGGAAAAAAAGGTAAAGGGCTGTTGGGTAAGCTATTTAAGTAATGCACATTATCAGGCCGCAAAACATAGAATGGGAGGGTGGCACTGATCCGATCTTGGGAGGGTAATGCATGGATACTTTGGGGGGCCAAGTATACGGTTTTGCCGCAACCATTGCTGCCGGCCTTAGTTTAGGGTTGCTTTTTGATTTTTATCGGCTCTGGCGCCGGGCCACTCGCCCACAGAGACTCGTGACTGCTGTGTCGGATGTGTTGTTTTGGGTGGTTGCCACACCCATTACCTATTTTTACTTGGTTGTCGGCAACTGGGCCGACTTGAGATTCTATGTATTCTTGGGCCTATTTTTAGGCCTATTACTGTATTTTGGCGCTTTTAGCCTGGTGGTTCGTAACTTAATATCGGCTTTGTTGCATTTTATCGCTACCACCCTCGGGGGATTACTCCAAGGCATTTGGCGCTTGATTAGTATGCCCTGGGAGGGTGCTGCCCGCTGGCAATCAAGTCGTCGCTGGCGCCCCGGTCGGCCCAGGATGGCTTCTGGAACAAGCTTCTCTAGAGTCGGCCCTAAGCGGATCGGACCGAGGCTACGATTGTGGTCAAGGTTTTCTCATTTAAGGAAATGAAATCCAATTGAGACTTGCTAGGCGAGTCGGGACCCAGGTGCAGGATGTTGGTAACTATTGGAGAATAGGTATTTGGGTCCAACACCATGGGATACTGTAGTGACCGGAGGAGGCAAAGGTGTGGCCAAAGATGTGATCTCTCTTGCGGCTCGGCGCAAACAATCCAAGAACTCACGGCGACGGTGGAAAGCCACACCGAGGTTTTTTGCAATGGTTCTGTGCTTAATCTGTTTATGGGTGGCTAGTGGGTTTGTCATGCGCTATTTTGGCATAATAATGGTGCAAAGTGAAGTGACTAGGGTGGAACGGGAGATCGCCGCCTTGGAACGGCGTAATGATGCCATTAGAGAACAGATTGAGTACATGCAAAGTGATGAATATGTCGAGAAGGTAGCCAGGGATAAGCTGGGATTAGTGAAACCAGGCGACATAGTCTATAAACCTGTGCGACCAGCTAGGCCCGATGACCCGCTAGATGTGCAGAAGCGTTCGGGTAAGGGTGGCGTGGCGGCTGGCGGGGGGTATTGACTCTTTTTGAATGGCACAGGATCTGATATACTCTCTAGGGAGTGTATCAGATTTTTTCGCGCTAAGGGACCTTTGCCAAGGCTAGTGGGTAGAGATATCTTAGGGCTGGTGACAGGATAATGGCAGGGGTAGCTAGATGAGGAAGGGGGTAATATTGATGCAAAAGATATCAAAGACGGTGGCATTAACAGCACTTATTTTGATTGTCCTTAGTGTGGGCAGCTATGCGAGTTTTCCGCAGCCTAGGGGCTTTGTAAATGACTTTGCCGGAGTCATTGATAGAGAATCAGCAAGTCGTATTATGGAATTGGCTAATAGCCTCAAGGAGCAGCAGGGGGTAGAGCTGGCAGTTGTTACTATCCGAACGGCTGAGCCCACCACGGTAAAGGATTATGCCACTTCGCTTTTTAACGAATGGGGAATAGGTGGACCAGAAGACAGTGGCCTACTTATGCTATTGGCCATCGAGGAGCGGGAGATCCAAGTTGAGGTAGGCTATGGCCTAGAAGGGGTGCTTCCAGATGGCAAAGTTGGCGGTATCCTAGATAAGGCAGTCATACCCCATTTCGCTAAGGGGGAATATGGGAAAGGGTTCTTGGAGGGTGCCAAGGCTTTCCAAGGGGAGCTTTCTGGTGAGAGTTATGCTAAGAAAGAGAGCGATGGTGAGTTTATGGCTTCATTGATTATTTTCTTGATCATCGCTGTGGTTGTCTACTTGTCAGCTCGTAAGGGACCCCAGGTGCCTAAAGGGCCAAGGGGCACAGTCTTTCGCTCCGGTCCCGTATACCCCGGTACAATACGTCCTCCTCGATCATCGGGTGGACCTAGGGGTGGTGGTGGCGGGTTCGGTGGGGGGCGCAGTGGTGGAGGCGGGGCAGGCAGGAAGTTCTAAATTTAAAAGTAGGGGGAGTGGAGTATGAAAAAGGGTTGGATAGCTGCTGGAATAATAGTCCTTATCTTGGTTATCGGTGCCGTCGGTCAGTATAATAACTTGGTTAACTTAGAGACTAATGTTGATGCCAGATGGGCACAGGTCGAGAATCAGTTGCAGCGACGGGCGGATCTAATTCCGAACTTGGTGAATACAGTTAAGGGTTATGCTAGCCATGAGGAAGGGGTCTTTACCGAGGTTGCCGCCGCGCGAGGTCGGTTGCTAGCTGCGGGTGATCCCAGCGCTAGGATGGAGGCTAACCAGGGGCTCGATTCGGCTCTAGGTAGGCTGCTTGCCATCGCGGAGAGTTATCCGGAGCTAAAGGCCGATACTAGCTTTATCCGGTTGCAGGATGAGCTTGCAGGGACAGAGAATAGGATTGCTGTGGAGCGCATGCGTTACAACGAATCCATTGAAACCTGGAATCGCACGATTCGTAGATTCCCAACCGTGGTGATTGCAGGGCTCATGGGTAAGACGTCACGTCCTTTCTTTGAAGCTGCGGAAAGCGCAAAGGACGTGCCCCAGGTGCAATTCTAGCTGGTAAGTCAGTCAACAGTTATATCCAAGCGGTAGGCGGTGAAGGGTGTGGGTTGTGGGTGGGGAGTGCCTTATGTTGTATCCACACGGACAAGGGCGAATCCCCGTCATAGCGCCCTTTGCCGCCAGTAGCTATTGACACTCAATTGGCGATAATGTATACTATATCGTAGCGGGGTTCAGTCCCGTAAATTCTATGAGGAGGCATTTATTTACGTATGGCAATCGAAGTCGGCGGCATTGTCGAGGGGAGAGTTACCGGTATTACGAATTTCGGCGCTTTTGTGGAGCTAGCCGATGGCAAGACGGGGTTAGTTCATATTTCTGAGGTAGCCGACGCCTATGTTAAGGATATTAATGACTATTTGAAGCAGAATGACAAGGTTCAAGTCAAGGTTATTAATATCAATGGTAACAAGATTGGTTTGTCCATTAAGCAAGTCAATGGCGGTAATAATAGCAATCGATATAACCGAAGGGTTTCCCGCCAAGATTTTGAAGACAGACTCTCCAAGTTCCTGAAGGATAGTGATCAAAGGCAACAAGACCTTAGGAAAAGCATGGATTCCAAGCGGGGAGGTCGGGGGGGCCCAGCACGGTTTTAAGATATTAAACATATTCTACTAAGACTGGGGCGCCAAAAGGCGCCTTGTTTTACTTCCAAATGGGATGGATGGAGGTTAAGGTTTGTCGGAGCCGGTGGGGATGCAACTAGAGCATGATGATTTGCAGAAGATTACCCGTCAGCTAGGTCGAGAGCCCCGGGCTGTCTTAGGCGTAGCTAAGCGATGCGAAGCTGGGCATCCCCAAGTGATTGTAACATACCCCCTAATTTGGGAGAAAGGGCATCCGCACATATTCCCTACGCTCTATTGGCTAACCTGTCCAGCTTTGAACCAAGCTATAGGTCGCTTTGAGACAGAGGGCTGGATAGGGAGACTACAAGAGCAGCTAGCGACTGATGTTACCCTAAGTAGTGCTTGGCAGGCGGCCCATGCTGACTACGCCCGAGCAAGGGTTTTGTTGGTGCCGCCCAAGGAATTGGCTCAGTTAAGGGAGGAGTATCCCGGACAAGCCAAGGTTTTAGAGGAAGCCGGGGTGGGGGGTATTAGGGGGGCAGGCATTAAATGCCTCCATACCAACTTTGCCCATAGTCTAGCCAAAGCTACTAATCCAATAGGTGAGCTTGTGGCTGAGTTGCTTGCCCAGGGGGATACTGTCATAGATTTTTGCTATGATGATGAATTGGAGCGATTCTGTAGCTTAGATTAGTTATGATGGAGTTGTTTCTGGAAGTGACTTTAGGGCCTGTTTTGCGAAGCGTCGGTTGGAGGTTCTGCGATGTTGACCAAGGCCACGAAGTAGTGTATAATTGTCTCGCTAGCCTGCCGGAGTGGCGAAACAGGCATACGCGACAGACTTAAAATCTGTTGATCTCTTATAAGGTCGTGCGGGTTCGAGTCCCGCCTCCGGCACCAAATACCGTCCTTTGCAAAAAGGGCGGTATTTTTGTACCTAACATTACCAGGGAACTGAGGATAGATCAAGAAAATGCTATTGATGCTTAAGTTGATGCTCGCCTAGGAGGAATCTTTGTGACCATCTATTTAGACAAACGCGAGATCCCCGATTGGGGTGACTTTTGGATAGGTGTTTTGGATCAGCATCTCTGCTATTTGAAGCTTCCCCCTGAACATCCACAGGAGGGCTTGGTTGGGGACGCAATACCCAGGGACATAGCGGATTTTGCCGTTCGACAGAATCTAACTCTAACTATCCGCAGGGTAAGGCTAGGTGCTGAGATCTGGGGGCAGCTAGAGGAGTACTTAGCCGGCACTCGGCGGCAATTTGATTTGCCCATACGACTTTTGGGAACTGATTTTCAGAGGCAAGTTTGGCAAGCACTCCAGGCAATACCTTGGGGTAGTACCCGGACCTATCAGGATATAGCGGCGGATTTGGGTAATCCACTTTCCGCTAGGGCCGTTGGGCAAGCTAATGGTCGTAACCCCATTTCTATAGTAGTCCCTTGTCATAGAGTATTGGCCAAGAACGGACTGGGTGGTTACTCAGGGGGGCTGGGCCTCAAAGAGCGGTTGCTAAGAATA
>JAAZMF010000105.1 GCA_012798955.1 Bacillota bacterium
AACGGGGAAAATGCTTCTGAAACAGACTATGTGGCCGATCGCGACGTTATCAACATAATGCCTCGCCAAACAGTGAAAGATGCAATCACTTGGCTACATAGCCAAGGTGAAATCCATCTTGGCCCCAAAATTCAATTCACCGTTAATGGCGAAGTTCATAGCCATAGACAGGAGATTAATATATGGCTGAATGACAAGCCAGCCACCGAACACATGCTCCTACAGGAAGATGACTGTTTGGAGATAGAATCCAATGCAAATGAACACCTGACCCTGGCCCAACTGCAAAAGCTATGGGCGCCAATGCTCAAAGAACAGCCGGCCACAGCCTCCATCTCTGTGACATACAACGGACAGCCTATCACCCTTACGCAGGAATCTGCTTGGCAATATACCCGTCAGGGACTTCCCGCATCACCTAGTGACACTGTTCATGATGGCGACGAGATCACAATTTACCCCACAGGCAACACTGGAGGCACAACTTTTGTGCTCAGTGATGTCTTCCGAAGCACAGATTTTACCCCTCCGGAACCTAGACGGGGTGGCATCTTGAAGATACTCTGCAACAACTCACCTGCAGGGTTTGTCTCACCCATTAGTGATGGCGATATTATTGAAGTCTATTGGGAAACTAACAAATGACTGCAGTTATTGGCTGTCCTCTTGGTTGGCAGGATCGTCAAGTGGGCCCCCCGCAGGAAGCTCTGTTTCTTCAAACTCCAACTCTTCCTGAGGCTCAGAGACCACGGGTGGCGGTAGGGGAATTCCTGGCCTGATCAATTGAATGTCCCCATCACATTTGGACACGACCTCCAAGTACTCATCAAGCTTGTGATCAAGTTTCTTGATAATATCATCGATGATCTCCCCCAAATCACTTGCCCGATCAATAGCATCTTCCACATCAGAACGTTTGGCCAGTGAAATCCGATTGAACTCGTCAGCCGAGCCAACTAGAAGGCGGTAGGAATTAGTCAATGATGCCAGCAGGACTGTCAGCTGCTCGACAGCCTGTCTAGTTAACCTGCAATCCCGTACTGTCCAGAAGTCATACTCATAACGATGCTCTGTTAACAAGAAACGATGCCGCTTTTTCATCGAAATCGCCACCCCCAGAAACCCTAATTAATACATATGTAGCCTCCCACCACCTTAAACCAAATCCAATCCGACGCCCCTATGTCTGTTAATTCGGCAAAAGCAAAAGAGTTGTGCAGTACTGGTAAAAGCTGTGTATAATAGAAGTGGAGCAAAGTGTCAGGCCGCGGGCATATTGGGAAACCTGAGTCGATTACCCTATATGGAGGAGGGAGGTGAGTCGGCTTGGCCATACAGTGCCCTGAGTGTAACACCTATAACGTCACCGCCGCGGAGACTTGCAAGAAATGCGGTGCCGCCCTTAGATCAAAACTGGCTAGGATAGAGCCAGAACAGTCCGAGAAAAAGTCAGGGTTCTTTGCCCGCCTGTTCGGTAGGAAATAGCGCAATCAAAGGCCGGTGTCCCAAGGCACCGGCCTTTGTAGTATCCCTCTGAAGGACTCCTGGACTCAGATGAAGAAACAATCATACATACCAATCTGTGCAAACGCCTGTACCACCACGCCCCGTACGAGGAGATGACCTAAAAGATGCGCTTTGACCTGCACACACACACTAACCGCTACTCGGCTTGTGGCAAAGCTACACCGGAAGAGATGATGGCCGCCGCTATCGAATATGGTCTGGATGGCATAGTGATTACTGAACACGATGTCATGTGGAGCCAAGCAGAGATTGACGAGCTCCAAGCAGCCTTCCCCCAGCTAGTCATCTTACGGGGGATTGAGGTTAACACCGCTAGCGCAGAACACATCCTGGTATTTGGCATCACAGATCCTACGTTATTTTCCAAATATATGGAGGATGCCGCCCTTGGCGAAATCATAGAAGAGTATCAAGGGGCAGCTATACTAGCACACCCCTATCGATATGGCGACACAGTACCTTCAGAGGCACTGGCACTACCTTTACATGCCATAGAAGTGGCTAGCAACAATATCCGTGCCCACATGGAACCACCCACATACTCCCTTGTGCAAAGTTCTGGGATCCCTGCAGCAGCCTCTAGTGATGCCCACTGGCCAGAAAATGTTGGACTTTACGGGGTGGAATTCCCTGGTCCCATCACTAACGAGAAACAATTGGCCGCGGCCATTCGCAAGGGAGATTTTCGGATTTTCTCCGACCCAACCCGCATCGATAATATGAACCTAAAGCTGAAAAAGGAAATATCCCTAGCTCGCCGATTGCGGGACCAGGGATATTCCGACTACGAAATACGGGATCTCTATGGTTTATCTTTGTCTATGCTCACAGCCTTACGAGCCGGTCGATCCGTGGATTTCGTGACACCTAGATTATAGACCCAGCTCATCTAGAATCGTTGTATCGACAAGACCCTCTAGATCAATTGACTCCTTAATAACGCCAATCTCTTGTAGAAAAAGAGCCGTTTCCTCCAGAGCGACCAAAAGCTCAGGCCCGATTTCCGGTGAAAAAGTGTATTTAGCCATCACCTTCTCAACTAGTTCGGGGGCTAGCTTTGTCTCTTTAGCAACTAAGTCCAACGTCTTATCTGGCTCTTTTTCCATGAATTCCAAACTACGGGCATAGGCATGCAGATACGCGGCAAGGACTTCTGGTCGCTGCTCCCGCAAATCTCGGCGCACAGTGCTGACTGTCAGCCCAGGCATTAAACCAATCCCATCCCGAAGGACTCGGATTTTGCCCTGGGTCTCAAGATTTGATAGCACAGGTTCCACCACGCAGGCAGCATCTATCTGCCCCCCCATGAGAGCTGTAATGGCATCGGGCACTAGCATATTCACTGCTTGCACATCTTCTAGCCCGAGCCCAGCTTCTTGCAACGCCTTACCCAATAAAAGATGAGTCTCGGTTCCTATGGGTAGTCCCACAGATTTACCTCTTAGATCCTCTACGTGCTCCAAAGGAGAATTCACCTTAGTTACCAGTGCAAACCCTGCCGGAGCCTGACTATAGGCGGCAAAAACCTGCAACTCTCTGCCACCGGCGTAGGAGGTGATGGTGGAGGTGCCCCCCATGACAGCAGCTATATCAAGCTCCCCAGCCGCCATGGCTTCTGT
>JAAZMF010000106.1 GCA_012798955.1 Bacillota bacterium
ACTCATAACAGCTAATATGGCAAGGACATAAGGCAACTGCTTTACGAAGAGAATCCCGCCAAGCCTCCAAACTTTGATCGGGTAGACCTAGCATTAGATCGAAACTAAGATTCTCAAATCCCCCAGCTCTGGCCGCTTCAACTACGCGGTAGACATCAAGAGAACTATGCAAACGCCCTAAGTGCCGCAACATATGATCATCAAAACTCTGTATGCCAATGCTAAGCCGATTCACTCCCATTTGCCTCAGGAACACAAAGTCATCTTGACAAGCGGTACCAGGATTCACCTCAAGGGTAATCTCAGCTTCGCTTGTTAAGGGAAAGCTTTGTCTTATGGCCCCCAAGAGCTCCCCGAGCAAGGGAGTGGGTACTATAGAAGGAGTGCCACCACCTATATACACGGAGTGGAAGTAATCGGGGATACAATCGGAGGGTAGGCAACTAAGCCACTCCTTCCGCAAGCGAATCTCGCCGAGCAAAGCATCTATATACTGGCAAATCAGTGAACTACCCGACTTCGCAGGATAGGAAATAAAATCACAATAGTGACACTTCCTCTTGCAAAAGGGAATGTGAATATAGATGCCTGGCCTGTCATTCTTCAAGGCTGAGTACGGCCATGAAAGCTTCCTGGGGCACTTCCACACTTCCAAGCTGCTTCATACGCCGCTTGCCCTCCTTTTGACGTTCTAGAAGCTTCCGTTTGCGGCTAACGTCGCCACCATAGCATTTGGCCAAAACGTCTTTTCGTAAGGCCTTGATAGTCTCCCGAGCCACCACCTTACTGCCAATGGCGGCTTGTATGGGGACTTCAAACATCTGCCGGGGAATGACATCTTTTAGCTTCTTAGCCAAAAATCGACCCCGCTGGGCGGCATTATCCCGATGGATAATAGTAGACAAAGCATCAACAGGAACGCCATTTAACAAAACATCTAGCTTAACTAGTTTGGCCTCCCGATACCCCACCGGTTCATAGTCTAAAGATGCATATCCCTTGGTCCTGGACTTAAGTCGGTCAAAGAAATCCATAATAATCTCGCTTAAGGGTAATTCATAGACAATCTGCACCCGCTCAGTAGTGACATATTCCATATTGACAAAGGTGCCTCGCCGCTCTTGGCAAATCTCCATTACGGGCCCCACAAATTCCTCCGGGGTCATGATACTCGCCCGGACAAAAGGTTCTTCAATTCGGGCCAGTTCGCCGGCATCGGGAAACATTGCAGGGTTATCGATAATGAGCTTGCTATCATCTGTCTTGAATACATGGTATATAACGCTAGGAGCCGTGGTGATTAGATTAAGCTCAAACTCCCGCTCCAGGCGCTCCTGAATAATCTCCATATGCAAAAGGCCCAAAAAACCACAACGAAATCCAAAGCCAAGTGCCACCGAAGTCTCAGGTTCAAACACCAAGGCAGCATCATTGAGCTGAAGCCTTTCTAAAGCGTCCCGCAAATCCGGGTAATCTTCGTTATCTACCGGGTATAACCCACAATAAACCATAGGTGTTACTGGTCGATAGCCAGGTAAAGGTTCTGCCGCCGGGTTCTGTTCTAGGGTAATGGTATCCCCCACAGGCGCATCTTTAACATCCTTCATGCCGGCGATCACACAGCCCACTTCACCGGCGGCTAAGGTATCAACTGGTGTCATCTCCGGTGTAAATACCCCTAAGGCATCAACTTCAAAGGTTTTGCCGGCAGACATCATTAGAATAGTATCTCCTACCGCCATACTGCCTTCGACTACACGGACATAAGCCACCACGCCTCGATACGAATCGTAATGGGAGTCAAAGATCAGGGCCCGCAAGGGAAGCTCCCTCTCCCCTGCCGGGGCGGGAATACGATTAACGATGGCCTCCAATATGCCATCGACACCTTCCCCAGTCTTAGCACTAGTTAAGATGGCCTCGCTAGCATCAATGCCAATACTCTCTTCTAGCTCGTGCTTGACCCGCTCAGGATCGGCCGCGGGCAGATCAATCTTGTTTATCACCGGGATAATCTCAAGATCGTGTTCCAAGGCAAGGTATAGATTGGCCAGAGTTTGAGCCTCTATCCCTTGGGAGGCATCAATAATCAACAAAGCACCCTCACAAGCGGCTAAGCTTCTGGATACTTCATATACAAAGTCCACGTGTCCTGGAGTATCGATCAGATTGAGAATATACTCCTCGTCATCGGCAGCCCGATATTGTAGCCGCACCGCCTGCAGCTTAATGGTAATGCCTCTTTCACGCTCAAGTTCCATGGAATCCAACAGCTGATCAGCCATCTGACGCTCAGACACTCGGCCAGTTCTTTCTAGGATGCGATCAGCTAAAGTCGATTTCCCATGATCAATGTGAGCGATAATACAAAAATTACGAATTCTATCTTGGCGCATGGTTTCCCTCGCTTTCGCCCATACTCAAAGTGTATTATAACACTACGCCATTTCCACCACAACTACAGCACCAACCAACCTTCCCCAAAGGGCAATTGAAGTCCACAGAAGCTATGCAAGGAGTTGATGACTCCTTTGCCGAATCGGTACAGGAAGGAAGTGGGAGGGCACTCCATGTCCAGCAAAAGCAAACCTCTAGCCCAGACTGCAACTTTGATGATGGCCCTGATTTTTCTAAGCCGCATATTGGGGTTTGTCCGCCTTAGGGCTGCTGCCGAAGTTTTCGGTCGTACTTGGCATACCGACGCATTTAATGCTGCCTTTGTCATTCCAGATTTGATGTACTTTCTCCTTGTAGGAGGCGCCCTAAGCTCCGCCTTCATCCCGGTGTTTACTAGCTATCTAGCCCGGGGTGATGAAGATGAGGCTTGGATAGTTGCCAGCAGTTTTCTCAACGCTACTTTTCTAGGTCTTGTAGCTCTTACGGGCCTAGGCATAATGTTTTCACCGCAACTTGCACCTTTGGTAGCGTACAAATTCACCGGTGAGCAGCTAAAATTGCTCATCCACTTGATGCGTATCATGTTTCCCGCTGTATTTTTTACGGCACTGGCAGGTCTAGCCGTAGGTGTGCTAAATTCCTATCAGAAATTCATCCTGCCTGTCACCGGTCCGATTATCTACAATATCGGCATTATCTTAGGGGCTTATCTTCTAGGCCCGAAAATTGGAATTGCCGGTATGGCCATTGGCACAGTGGCGGGCGCAATAGCTAACTTTACTTTGCAGCTTGTCCAACTTTGGCCTTGGAAGGGACGCTATCAGCTGAAGATCGACTGGCATCATCCCGGCATGGGGCAGATTTTGCATCTCATGCTACCAGCTGTGATCAGCCTATCCATCGCCCAAGTCAACCTGATTATCAGTCAAAATCTAGCCTCAGGTCTTGCTAAAGGGACGATTACCGCTCTGCAAATTGCCAACCGCCTTATGCAATTTCCCCTAGGGGTTTTCGCCATGGGTATCTCTCAAGTGATCTTTCCCACCATGACCCGGCAAGCGGCCCGGGGGGAGTGGGAAGTATTCCGAAATACTTTTTCCCGGGGTCTGCGAAGCATCTTTTTCATTACTATTCCCTCTACCGCAGGGCTCTTGGCCCTGGGAGAACCGGTAATCCGGCTGCTTTTCGAAGCAGGGGAATTTGGCCCCAGCGACACCCGGGCCACAGCCTATGCCCTCTTCTTTTTTGCACCGGGCCTTGTGGCGTTATCAGGTACCCAGCTACTAACGAGAATCTACTACTCTCTTCAAGATACCAGGACACCGGTAAAGGTGGGGATTCAAGCTATCATTATGAATACCCTTTTAAGCCTAGCATTCCTCAAATTCACTTCCCTGGGCTACGGAGGACTAGCCCTAGCCTATTCCATCACCAACATTGCCAACATGACAAGCTATACCTTAAGGCTAAGAAAACGCATGGGCAGTATCGACGGAACTCGCATCTTAGCCACGATTATCAAATCATCCACTGCTTCGGCCTTTATGGGTCTAGCTGTCTATTATCTGGCACAACACATTGGCCAGCTAGTTGATCTAGCTACTACCCGGGGTAGAGCCCTGCAGGTCATGGTCCCTGTTGCCGTGGGGGCCCTCATCTATTTGGTTCTCGCCATAGCCTTCCGCATGGAGGAGATCAAAGTCTTGCAAGACATGATCAAGAAACGCCGCACCGAGAAGGCTTAATTGCATTTCTGCCGAAACGGCTCATTATCGTCGGGATATAATGGGGACATGAGTCATAACCCATAGTACGATATACTACGATATACTACGATATACTACGATATACTACGATCTTATCATGGAATAAAGATTTTCCTCAAGGAGCCCTGGCAAACCCATTAGC
Organism: Bacillota bacterium; assembly: GCA_012798955.1. Taxonomy (GTDB): domain Bacteria; phylum Bacillota; class Limnochordia; order DTU087; family DTU087; genus JAAZMF01. The sequence continues at coordinate 4,306 of JAAZMF010000106.1, forward strand.
TTGGAGCCTAACTTCATGCCAGATCTACCCGGCTGTTGTTGAGAAAACGGAGGGAGAATAATGTATGTGTTCACCCATTTGTGTGTCGGTGCCTTCCTAGGAGCAGCATGGCCTAACCCAGTCGGGGCCGCGGTTGCCGGCTTTGCCAGCCATGGGCTCTTGGATGCTGTGCCCCACCACGATTACCAAACCCCCATCCCCGCCATAATCGATGCAGGCTTTAGTATCAGCGCCCTTTGGGTACTTAGAAAAATGGGAGCTACCAGTCGTCTTACCCTTAATCCCGTGCTAATCGGAGGTTTATTGGCTGCCCTACCGGATCTGGAAGTGGGTATATCTTTCACCCTAGACAAGCTGGGACAAGGCCATAAGCTACCCCTGATATATCCTAGCCATTCAGGCCTAAGCCCCCACCGCCGATTGCCACTTCCTCAAGGTTTTTGGCTACAAATCGCAATCATGGCTACTAGCATATTGGGCATATACTGGCTAGGGGCTTAGGCTAACGGGACGCAAATTCTTGGGCTCAAAGATCTCTAGCGGGGAGGGCGAGACTCCAGGGCCAGGCCTTGCCGGTGCTGGGCGACTGCGACTGCCACTTTGCAGTTGCCAAAGCGTCTCCGCCAGTACATCGGCCACTAGTTCTGCAGTCATAAGGGCACTGTCCAGAGTGTCAGTATGGGCGCCTATTTCCAGCAGCAAGGCCCCTGGATGCAGGTGCTGGTTATATCTAACCTTCTCCTTAACGACTAAGCCCCGGCATAGGCCAGGATAGAGTCGATCAAAATCTTCCTTGAGTTGCTGGGCCACCGCCAGATTTGCCCGCCAATTGCCATGGCTAAGGCTACTTCCCCCACCAGCGGCCACCACGATAAGCACCCCAGCTAGCTGTCGGCCTCCAAACGTCTCCAAGGTAGCACCCTCATCCCTGTGGATATCAAGCACTACTTGCATACTGGGGTATCTTTCTACTAGCATCTGGGCAGTTTTCTCAGAGTTGGAATAGGCATACGCGAAAATGGGATAATCGTGGACTTTGGTCGAATGAATCACTGGTATGCCGTAGCGCCTCTGCAACTCCCGGGTGATGCGTTCACCCACCTGCACTACTCCAGGAACTGGCCCTTGGCCCGGTTTTGCTACATCCCAAGCGTAATTTTTCTTAGAATTCACACCGGTATCCCCATAGGTCTCACCGGTATGGGTATGATAAATCCCCACTAAAGGCGCT
>JAAZMF010000107.1 GCA_012798955.1 Bacillota bacterium
GTTTGCCAAATCTGGGGGAGTTATACTAACAGGAGGGGAAGCTATTGAAAAAACTGATGACTGTCGTGGTAATGCTTTGTATGGTGCTAGGCATGGGTTCTATGGCTTTTGCGCAGACGGGAAATGTGTCCGCGGATTTGTGGTTTACTAGCCATACTTGGCAAGAGGATACTGATGCGGACTCCAAAAAACACGAGGCAAGTGGTATGTTAACAGGCGTCAAGGGTGAGTTTGATATCACCAACAAAATCGGTGTTGTGGGTTCTGCTGTATTTGGCAAGACGGATGATTTCGAGACGATTCCGAAGAACCGCGGGGAGCTCACCAATCTAAATCTTGCTGTTCAGTATCAGGTGATTCCCATGGTCAAGGCTCAGGCAGGGTTCTTTACCGGTGGATATAATATGACCGACGATGTTACGGATCGCGAGTTCAAGACGTCTGGCCTTACCATAGGTGCTGCAGTAGACTTTGAAGTGGGCGACGGTATTAGCCTGTTTGGTGAGGCAAACTATGCACCAATAGTCAATGCCAAAGAAGGCGACGACGAATACAAAGCCTCCACTATGATGGCTTTCGAGGCCGGTGGTAAGTATGATTTTGGGCAGTTCGCGGTTAAGGCTGGATATCGCTACCAGGGCTTCGACTTCAAGGAAAAGGATGCTAACACTTCGACAGCCGCCACATTCTCTGGCTTCTTCGTAGGTGGAGGCGTTAGATTCTAAGGTAGTCTAGGGCAACCTGCTTAGCAACGATTAACGATAGTTTAGGATGCCTCTTCGGGGGCATCCTTTTTGTGTGCCCAAAGAAGCGATTTTGCCTCAGCATAGGATCTAGCCAAGACCACCTAGTCTTCCGCTCCCATATCCATTCAGATCCTGCACCTTCCAGGGTGTTTCGCCTTACTATATCCCAGGACATAAGTGGGGGAGAGATTAATGCCATGCTGGATATAAGGCTAGAGCAACTGGAATTCATCGGAGCGGGCAAACACGGGGAAGTCTATAAGATCGATGAGAAGCGGTGCATTAAGATCTACAAGGCTCGCCATTATCTGCGCAAAGAGCTCGCTGCCTTGCAGCGGGGGGCTGATGCTCGGTTTTTCCCGAAGGTGTACGATTGGGGTGGTGATTACATCATCCGTGAATATGCACCTGGTATCCCTTTGAATCGTTACCTGCGCACTGAGAGATTCACCAAAGATATAGCTCGCCAATTGGTGGAGATGGTGGAGACCATGCGGGAGCTTCGGTTTCGCCGGGCTGATACCCGGCTATCCCACGTGATTATTGATCCTAAAGGGAAGCTGTGGCTAATCGATCCTGTAAATACCATGAAGCCCAGTCCCCCTTTCCCCCGTAAGCTCTTCAAGGGTCTCATACGTCGAGGTGTGGATGGAGAGTTCATGGAGTATGTAAGACAGCACTACCCCCAGGCCTATGACCGATGGGAAAGGCACGTAAGTAGGCTTAGGGAGAGAGTCTCATCCTCATCCCAGGGTTAGGCGCTTTGCTTGGCTAGGATATCCCATAAACCCCTTGACTTACCTATTACTGCTTTGTATAATGTACCCAATATTCCAAAAAGACGGTCTTGGGTGAGGGGGGAGATGGCGTTGGTCATCGAAGTGGAGGGCTTGGGCAAGGTCTTTCAGACAAAGGAAAAGGGCGAGGGCTTGAGGGGTAGTCTAAGTGCGATTCTACGGCCTACGTACAGGTCTACTCAGGCGGTGCGGGGGATATCCTTCCATGTGGAGAGGGGAGAGATGCTCGCTTTTATCGGTCCCAATGGTGCCGGCAAATCCACCACCATCAAGATGCTCACGGGTATTTTGCATCCCACGGCAGGCATGGCCCGGGTTTTGGGTCTTATCCCTTGGCGTGATAGATATGGACTATCATTTCACATTGGATCGGTTTTCGGCCAAAAATCCCAGCTATGGTATCACCTACCACCAACAGACACCTTTACATTACTGGCTAGGATCTATGAATTAGATCACCATGAGTTCATTCGACGGCGAGACATGTTAATTGATGCCTTTGCCATCAGTGACTTGATGGAGATTCCTGTTCGGAAGCTTTCCCTTGGTCAGAGAATGCGGTGTGAGATCGCCGCGGCTATGCTGCATGGTCCCCAGATCCTTTTTCTTGATGAGCCTACCATTGGGTTAGATGTGGTGGCTCGGCAAACCATCAGAGATTTGATTAAGTGGATGAACGAGGATGAGAACACGACAGTTTTCCTCACCTCCCACGATACAGGAGATATTGAGTCTCTATGCAAGAGGGTCATGGTGATCAACCATGGCACTATTATTCTAGATGATGCCGTATCGACTCTGAGGCGGGATTACATCAAGCAGAAAGTAATTGATTTGAAGTTTGGGATAGTAGTGGAATCTTTTCGGTGCCCCGGGGCGGAGATCTTGAAACAAAAGGGCAGTGGCATGAAGCTATTGGTCAATACTGACCAGGTGGAGATTAGGCAAGTGCTAGAGTATATTGTGCAACACTATCCCGTTGTGGACGTGAATATTAGCAACCCGCCCCTCGAGCAAGTGATTTCCCAGATATATCGGGAGAGTGCTGCGGAGACTGTTGGGGTGGTCATATGAAGCAAGGTGGCGGGGAAGTTCAATTGAACTGGCATCTAGCGGGCCGGCTCGGGAAGTATCATGAGGTGGCCAAGCTTAGTCTGCAAAATCACCTAGTTTATTTCACTAGTTTCCTTTGGCGGAGCCTGTTTCTAGCAATCATCGTATACATATTCTTGCAGTTGTGGCGAGCGGCCTATGGCTCCTTAGGCACAGATGTGGTGGCCGATTACACCCTCCCGGAAATGCTTTGGTATTTTATGTTTGCCGAGACCATTGTACTCTCTTACCCGCAACTCAGTAACCGTATCGATGATGATGTTAAGCAGGGTAGTATAGCCTATGCACTGGGCAAGCCCTATAGCTATGTCTTGTACCAGTATACAACCTTTGCCAGTGAAGTAGCTCTGCGCACACTGGTCAATGGATGTGTGGGAGGCCTTGTGGCCTTTTGGGCAGTAAGGAGCGTGCCCGTTAGCTGGCAAGGTTTGCCGTGTCTAGTGCTCTCGCTCTTTCTCTCTTGTACGATCCAGTTTTGCCTAGCGATCAGTATCGGGTTACTGGCCTTCTGGATGGAGGATACAACTGCTACATGGTTTATCTATCAGAAATTCCTATTCATTTTAGGGGGCATGTTGCTGCCGCTGGAGGTCTACCCCCCTATGCTGCAAAAAATCGCCCAGGCTCTTCCCCTACGATACATTGTCCATGGGCCTGCCCGCCTATTAGTGAAATTTGATCTATCAAAATGGTGGGAACTGACAAGGGGTCAGCTACTTTGGGTGCTATTTCTGAGTATGTTGGTGACAGGTCTTTACAGACTGGGGGTGCAGCAGCTCAATGTCAACGGCGGCTAAATTGGGGCGGTTTTTCTGGGCGTATTTCCGGGCTAACCTGGGCATGGCCATGGAGTATAGGGTGAATTTCGTTATTCAGGTGTTTGGTATGGTGCTCAATGACGCTTTGTGGGTGCTGTTTTGGTGGCTGTTTTTCCGTCAGTTTCCGTTAGTGGCGGGGTGGTCATATCAGGAGTTGTTACTTCTGTATGCCATTTTGACATTGGGATTTGGTCTAGGTGTGGGTATTATGGGTAATTGTACGAGACTTAGCCTGATTATCGCAGAAGGCCACTTGGATTTTTATCTGGCACTACCTAAGAATGTCCTGCTTCACGTTTTGGTCAGCCGGATGAATGTTAGTGCTTTGGGTGATGTGTTTTTCGGTCTGATTGTATATGGTTTTAGTGGGGCTGTTTCATGGGCCAACACGGCGATGCTCTGTGTTGTCAGCGCATTGGCGGCGATCACTTTTGTCTCCTTCTCCGTGCTAGCCCATTCACTCACGTTCTATATGGGTAATGCTAGTGCCCTTGCCGATCAGCTCTTTAACGCTCTGATTACCTTTTCCTCGTATCCGGGAGGCATCTTCCGGGGGGTGGCCCGTTTTCTCATGTTTACAGTGATTCCCGCGGGGTTCATCAGTTATGCACCGGTGGCCATCTTAGGAGAGCGTAGGTTAGTATTTGTGCTAGCTATGGGTGGCTTTACGTTGGTGTTAGCCACTTTGGCTATTGTCTTATTCTACAGAGGACTTAAGAGGTATGAGTCGGGTAATCTAATCAGTATTCGCATGTGAGGCTGGACGAGGTTGGATGGCTTCTTCTAGTTTGCAGGGTTCGCCCCTTTGATAGGGACAAGTGTAGTTGTGGCGAATAGATCCGTGAACTAGCATTATAGGAAGCGAGGTAATTGTGTGCAGGATAATATTCGACCAAATGTACTCATGATGATCTGCCACGATCTGGGGCGGCATCTAGGTTGCTACGGTGTTGAAGGGCTCGAGACACCGAACATAGCCAAATTGGCTAAGCAGGGGGTGCGTTTTAGTGACTACTTTTGCACTGCGCCCCAGTGTAGCCCCAGTCGAGGAAGTATCATGACCGGTCTATTACCCCACAATAACGGGTTAATGGGGTTAGCCCATCTAGGCTGGAAGCTAGATGATGATATCAAAGCGTTGCCTGAGTACTTGGTGGATCATGGTTACGAGACATACCTTTTTGGCTTGCAGCATGAGACTCCGGATGGTGATGAAGCCCGCCTTGGCTATCAGCATGTAGGTAGGCGGGGAAAGGCCTGGGAGATAGCCGATGATGTGGCTGGTTTTCTAAAAGAAAGAGAGTCCTCGAAACCCTTTTATGCTTCAGTGGGCTTTTTCGAGCCCCACAGACCCTACGATCAGCCGGATTACACCCCCGATGATCCAGGTGAGGTCTCGGTACCCTCCTACCTACCCGATACCCCGGGAGTGCGCCTGGAGGTTGGGCAACTGCAAGGCATGATTCGGTCACTGGATGCCGCGGTGGGTCAGATTCTAACGGTGCTAGAAAAGACTGGACTTAAGGATAGTACTTTAGTCATTTTCACCACTGATCATGGTGTGGCTATGCCTAGGGCTAAGGGTACATTGTATGATCCGGGGGTAGGGACTGCCCTTATCATGGGTGGCCCCGGCTTGCCCGAGGGCTCGGTTGAGAGTAGCCTTTTAAGTAATGTGGATCTGCTTCCTACCATACTAGAATATGTAGGCGCACCTTCACCCGGGGAAATCGATGGATATTCCTTTTTGCCCCTTCTGCAGGGTAAGCCATACAAGGTGCGGGATCAGATATACGTGGAGATGACGTGGCATGACCGCTACGATCCCGTACGGGGAGTACGCACTGCAAGGTACAAGTATATTCGTAGTTTTGGTGGCCGTCCCTTAGTCTACATCCCGGCAGACATCTATGACAGCCCGTCAGGGGAAGCTGTGAGAGATGAGTACTACGGGAGTCAAAGGCCTGTAGAGGAGCTTTACGATTTGGTAAAGGATCCTGGGGAAATAAACAACGCGATCGCTGATCCTGAGTATGAGGCAGTTGCCAAGGAACTAAGAGTAAAACTGCAAAACTGGATGGAGACGACGAACGATCCACTTCTGAAGGGACCTGTAGCTAGTAGGGAGGAGCCCAAGGCCCCTTACTGGAATGTAGTTGACAACGACAGCCCTTTTGAATGACCTTGAGGTGGAGGTGCCTTTGTTGAATCACAAGGTTGTCTTCCGAGAGTTCATATTTGAAGATGAGCGGCCATTTGCTAGTTGTCATGCATCCACACTGCTTGCGCTGAAAAACGGTGATATTCTCGTGGCTTGGTTTGGAGGAAGCCAAGAAGGCGCCGGTGATGTTGCGATCTGGATGAGTCATCGAGATGAGCGTGGAGGTGTATGGAGCCCCCCGGTTAAGGTTGCTGATGAGGAAGGCATCCCCCACTGGAATCCGGTGCTATCTGAAGGGCAAAACGGAACTATCTTTCTGTTTTACAAAGTAGGCCACAGGATTAAGCACTGGCAAACAAAGGTGAAGAATTCCGCTGATGGTGGTCATAACTGGACTGAAGCTAGGGAATTGGTCGAA
>JAAZMF010000108.1 GCA_012798955.1 Bacillota bacterium
CACTACTCCAGGAACTGGCCCTTGGCCCGGTTTTGCTACATCCCAAGCGTAATTTTTCTTAGAATTCACACCGGTATCCCCATAGGTCTCACCGGTATGGGTATGATAAATCCCCACTAAAGGCGCTGTCCCCCAATTTACTCTAGCTAGACTTTCAACTCTCTGGGCAGCATTGCTAGGTGCTTGGGCTAGCTTTATGTCATCCCTGGACTCGCTGGCATAGTCCATCACTTCAATTACTTGACCTGACATATCCAAGGGTGTTGTAGGCTCCACTGTAGTCGGGGCACTATAGTGAGGTGCATTGATCACAACCTCCACATCGGACCCTCCCACACTTTGGGTCGTATCGCCCTTGGCCTGATCCAGTGAAGGTCCCAAGGCGGTAATCACACCTAGATCATAGCCTTGGATACTGCGCTGCAGAACCCACTCCCATCCAAGGGAATCGCTACTACCCGTCGTTCCGGGAAAAGCCGCGGCCACTAGTGACTCAGGTTGAGCCAAATCATAATCAGTCACTACATGCACTAAAGAGCGCAACGTATCTTCAGATATTTCACGACTGGTTACATCCATGGCTGCTGCCATTCGGACCGAATTCGGCAAACCCTCTGTCAAAATGTGACGAGGTAGATCCCCGGTGAGCGGTAGAATCTCGGCCAGGAAGGGTAACGCTGCCACGCTGCTATCCCTTATCCATACTAGATCAAGGTGTAGGCGTTGCCGTATTCCTTGGAAGACCTCTGGTTTTTCCTTGCCAAACACCACAAGACCTGCACCAAGGACCAAAACCAAATAAAAAAGGCCTAGATTCCGCAATAGGCGCCCAGGCAGGCGACGGCGTAGGCGATAACGCCACGTGCCTTTCTGTAACCGTGAAACCCACCGCCGCCACCTCAAAACTACCACCCCCATACCTCTGTAGCAAGTATATGAGTGAGGTGTAAAGGGTAGAACCGAGGTTGTACAACAACAGGATGCCTATACCGTATACTGGGCGGCCTGTTCCGGGTCCATTCCAGGATGCATTGCAATATTTAAGCCAGCAGCTACCACCCACGCGGCATCAGCCATCAAGACATCAATTTCCTTGGGAGTAACCACCATTGTCCCCATATATGGCTCCAGTAATTTCCGAATCACTTGGCGCTTAGTGGCATCGTCAATCCCAGTGCCTCCCCGGGAGGCACGCTTCTTGCCTAGTTGCTGGATTTTCTGATCAGCAGTGGCACTAGGAGAAAACCCTACCTCAGCGCCCATCTCCATAGATGGAGTCCTTCCAGTATCCATTCTAATATTTTGAGGATCCAGTATTGAACTGGTGGTACTTGCCTTAGGCATAGCAGTAATCGCGTCAGCCGAGTGGGAACCTACTGTAGAATCCGCCTTTTGGCCAGCGCCATTGCCACCGGCCTTGGCGATCATTTCCATACCATCTGAGATCAAAGTCACTGCATGGATAACTGTGGGAACACCGATGGCTAATACCGGCACGCCCATGGTGTCTTGTGTGATGCCCATGCGCATGTTGCCAATCCCAGAGCCTGGGTGGATACCACTGTCGGCTATCTGTATAGTGGTACAAAGTCGTTCTGTTGAGCGGCTAGCCAAAGCATCGATGCAAATAATTAGCTTAGGCTTTACCCGATCAACGATTCCCAAAATAGTCTCCCCGGTCTCAATACCAGTGATTCCCAGAACACCGGGGGAAATAGCTGCAACTGGCCTCAGTCCACCCCGAAGTTCAGGAGGAGCAAAGGTAAACAGGTGTCTTGTAACTAGTAACTTATTGATCACCCTAGGCCCCAAAGCGTCGGGAGTAGCATTCCAGTTACCTAGCCCCACCACCAAAATCGGGTCTTCATCACCTAGGTCCCCAAAGAAGTCCTCCAATTCCCCGGCAATCAGCTCACTGACCTCAAGCAAGGCCTGGCGATTGTGCTGCCTGAGAGCCTGGGACTCAATGGTCACATAGTTGCCCCTCGCTTTGCCAAGGGTCCTCGCACCGCCCTCGGTTTGAATATTCGTCCGGTTGATGTTTGCGACATCGGTTTCTTCGTTCGCTACAACCACCCCGGCTATCTCCGGCGGCCCTTCCCGTTCCACGATGACCTCAGTAGCCTCCATGGCCAAATCCGTCCGCACATGATGTATCCCATAGAAATCATCATCGAATCTAGCCACAGGTTCACGATCATAGAAGTGTAAGTGATCTAGCTTCTGCATGGTACGTCCTCCTTTGCAACTGTGAGGCTAAGGGTTTCTGAAAAACCCAATGGTGCCAAGAAGTAACCCAAACGCCTTCACATTTAGCCTATCCCGGAGGTGCTTGAACCATGTACCCGCTCGTTCCACACTTGACAATGGGAAACTAATCAAGCCTGCAACTGCAATCGATATATTGCTCTAGTCACTTAAGATTCAAAATGCGATGATTCATCGGTCATGGATACTGGTTTTTTGCGCATCAGACCCGCTGACATCAAAAGTCCGCCTGCGAGAAGGTTTAAATAGTAAGTGAACCCCCGCCACACTGTCACAAACAACCCAATCAGACTATTAGGCACGACACTCCTAAAGAGCAGACTGAAGCCTAACTCGGCGGCGCCACTTGAACCAGGTGTAGGTGCATAGGCAGCTGCCAAATAGAAGATCAGTGTAATCCCCATCACCCGCACAAATTGAGGGGACATACCTAGACCCATCAGAATCACTGCGGGAACCATGGTGAAAATCAGCCACCAAAGATAGCTAAGTCCAATGACTTGCCACAAGACCGAACGCCGATTATCCACAAATTCCTGTAGTGCCCCTGTAAATTCCCGCAACTCACCTTCAATGCGCTCCAAGAGAGCATCTAGTACCTCCGGCTTAAAAAACCTCAATGTCAGCCGATTGCGAACAGCCGGCACAACGATTACACTGATCTTATCGGGATGAAACACTAGGTACAACCCACATATGAACACAATGAAATACATTATGATACCGAACATGAGGGCAAAATACATCGGCCTTGGTATGGTCCAGAAATCGGATAAGAAAAAGAGCCATATGGAGGCGGCTAGTCCCAGCGTGAACCTAGCCCATGCGTTGCATAAGGTTTTCACTGCAATAATTGCCGTGGATTGACCGGCATTCAGACCTTTTTCGGTGAGTAGATACACTTGTACCGGCTCTCCCCCCGAATCAAAGGGAGTTACCCCGGATACAAAGGCACCTACGATAGAGATGCGCATGCCGTTAAGAATGCTCAGATGGCCACCTAGCGAATGGGTCAAAACCTGCATACGCCTGGCATCTAGCATCCAGCTGATCACCACTAGTCCACAGGCGATGCCGAGCATCGCAGGATCGATCTGGGCAATATCTTTCCATAGGTTAGGTCCTCCACTAAACTGTAGCACAGCGTAGAGCCCTAACAGGCTGAGAACCAGCGCCATCACCGCACTCCGCCTAAGCTGGGCCGGGCTCCTACGTCCTGCCGATCGTCCACTCACAAAGTAACACTCTCCTAAATAGCAGATCACCAAAACAAACACACCACATTATATCATAATCGGCTCCGCCAAGAACACCCTTCGTGGCAGGCAAAGCCCTCCTATCCTAACATCACCGCCATGACCGACGCAAATCGCAATTGCATTCCGCACCTGATCATGATAAACTAGGTTGTACTGTGTAGTAGGAAACGGGGGTGAACTAGTTTGGCAAATATAGCATCTGCTAAGAAGAGAATTGGTGTGACACAGCGGCAGACCGTGCGGAATCGAGCCGTTCGCTCCAAGTTTCGAACTGCCATCAAGCGGTTTGAAAAGGCCTTAGAAGCTGAAGATATGGCAAAGGCTGAAGAGCTACTGCAAGTGGCCATCACCGAGATCGATCGGGCGGCATCTAAGGGTGTCATCCACAGAAACCAAGCGGCCCGCCGCAAGTCCCGCCTTACAAAACGGCTAAACAAAGCATCCTAACAAGTGCATCCAGTAGCCGTAATACATGATTAAATGGTACGTAATAGGTAGCCCCCCTTTAGATCCGGGGGGTTTTATCTTATGGAGCTACTTTGTGGTCTATCGGTATAGAAATCCCAATCTGTCTCAATGATGGACACCGGCTAGGTCTTCTGTTAGCCGCACCACCAAGATCTCTAAAGCACGGGGGGCCAAATGGTACCCACTTTTTATCTCCCGATCAGTTCTAAGTGATGCCGCCAATGCTCTGCGAATGCCTTTAGGTCCCACTCTTTGACCCTGACCCAAAGCCCTTTGCACTGCAAAATGGGGAACCCCAAGCTCCTTGCTGATCTCTCCAATGCCGATACCATTTTCCGATGCCTCCCAGGCGAAAGCGATAATTCGCCATTGCCTAGCTATCATAGCCAAGATGGACAGAGGTTCCCGACCACTTGCAAGCAATTCCTGCAAAAGCTCCATGGACTCCGCCCTAGCCCCTGCGACTAGTGCATCTGTAAAACGAAAAATGGCGTTATCTGCGACTTCTTTGCTGGGAATTGCCATGAGATCAATATCCGCTTCCCTCACCACTACATCGTGCTCATCCTTGTAAGTAGCCAACTTCTCTATTTCTTTGTCCAACTGCCACAAAGACGGACCCACCAGACTAACCAATTGCTGAGCGGCTTTGCGGGAAAACTTCAAGCCTGATGCTTGACCCCGTTCTATGACCCAACCTGCCGCGGCCGGGGCATCTAGGGGTGCGATATCCACCACCTGACCCTGGGCGCTCACTGTCCGATAGCACTTTGTGCGCTTATCGATACTAGCAGAGATGAGGATCAGGTGGGCATAGTCCGGCATATCTTCCAGCACAGGCAATAGACCCTCGATGTCTGCCGCCTTCCACTGATGGAAGTCCTCGATAATCGCCACTCTCCTGGTGCCGAATACCGGCAGGGTATTCAAGAAAGCCACCACTTCACCGGCCTCCATCTCATTGGGGCCGTATTCTGCCAGATTCCAGCTGTAGTTCTCTTCATCTAGAAGTGCTTGCTTAAGAGCAGTTGTCCCCTGCCTTGCCAAAAATCCTTCTTTGCCCAGAAACAGGTAAATAGGGGCGTAATTGCCCCGGTGAATATCAGCGAGAAGTTCGTTATAGCCATATCCTGTGTTTCGCCCTCTACTAGCCATGTCAACCTCCAAAGGACCATGGGCTCTATTCCCCATAGACCCACTTCCATTTCCTTGGTACACCCATCATGTTTTCGAGGAAACCAGGATCAAACCCTGCATAGCCTATCCCGGAAGCTCACTCTCAGCCGTTCGAACATCTCACCAAGTTCACCCTCCCATCTCTGAACCGTTGGCCATGTCCCTACACTCCAAAGGGGCTTTGTATGATAACCACGGATACTGAGATGACGGCCCCGAATGCTTACGACAATACTACCCAATTCATCTGTACGCCAAGGGGATTTACCCGTCACGATTGCCAAGGCATGTAGGTAACCTGGTGCCGGATGGCCAAAGGGATTAGGCCCCACGGAGATCACAGTCTCACTAGGTGACACTGCACCCAAAAACGAATAGAGCAATGCTTGCCTAGAGCCGTGATGAGGCACCTTTAATATATGGGCTTCCAATCCAAATCTGTCTTCAGATGATGCCGACTCCAAACCTGAATCTCCTGCCCCACCGGCATGCTTTTCTCCTTGCCCTGACGCACTCAGCCGAAGCAAGTCATGCTGAGCTTCTTTATCAATATCGCCTGTCAAGAGCATGGCATAGTGAGGGGTCCTTAGCTTGAGCACAATTGAGCTATTGTTCTGATCAAGTATCTTGTCACTTACCAATGAATCCGGGGGCCCTGTGGGATATAACACCTCAACCTTTGTTTTGGGATCAAGACTAAAAAAGTGACCTCGGCGCAGGACTTGTCTTGGAGTCCTCTCCTCCACATTCGTTGCCCTAAGCACTTGCCGATATTGCCAACTAGCGAATCCCCCATCAAGCAAACCATTATCGGCTAGCATGGTCACAGGCAATTCCTGCAGGATAGAACCTAAGCCCTGGGTATGATCGTTATGCATATGGGTGGCTACTACCACATCCAGCTTCCTAACGCCTCTATATCTTAGGTAAGGTAACACTATGTCCTTACCTACATCAACTCCTTGGGTGGTAGAAGATGGTGGGCGACCTCCCCCATCCACCAGCATTGTACGATTTGATGGTGTGCGTATGAAAATGGCGTCACCTTGGCCCACATCCAAGAAGACAATTTCTAGGGGCCGCCATAGCGGGGCAAGTACGGGATAATACACTAGAGCTAGCAAAAAGATGGCTGTACCCACGAGCCAAGTTCTACTAACCCGCAGGCTACCTGCCCTCGCCATGCCCATCCATTGGCAAAGCACTCTTTGATTGAGCTGCTTCATCACTATGGTCAGCACAGTGTAATAAGCTAACCAAAACACCGGTGAACCAGCAGCAAGCCCAATACTAGCCCATGGGCAAGCTGCGCAAAAACTGACTATGACATCTAAGACCTCTAGCGGCAAGCGTATAACCGGAGCAAGCATGCTTGCCATAGGACCCCACAAACCAATAATACTCCCTAGTAAGGACGCCGGAACAATCACCCCAGCTAAGGGGATTGTTACGATACCAAGGAAGGGTCCGATCCAAGCAAACTCGTGGAAGTAATAGACTAGTAGAGGGAAAAGCACCAACTGGGCACTGAGAGATATGATCATTAGCTCAACTATTTTGAGCCCTATTCTTCCAGGCACTGTACGAGATAGGGTTGAGGGAACATGCAATTGGAAGATGCTGGTGAGAATAGGTCCCATATTCAAGATCCCCAGTAGTGCACCATATGACAACTGAAAACTGGTATCAAAAAGTAGGCTTGGATTAAGTAGAAGCTGGAGCAGGGCCGCCCACCCCGTAGCAGCCAATCGATCATGACCACGGCCTAGGCATAAGGCGGCCAGATACAGGGTCAAGGTCGTGGCCGCCCGAATCACCGG